>DASXJM010000021.1:0-5997 GCA_036497405.1 Streptosporangiaceae bacterium
GACCTCGGCCAGCAGGGCCGCGGTCCCGGCCACGAAGTCCTGGTTGGCCGGGTCGTGCTCGGGGACGTTGTCCCGGGCCGGGGTGGTCCGGTACGGGCCCTGGGCCACGAAGCCCAGGAACGTCTCCTTCTCGGTCGGGAAGAACACGCTCAGCGGCGACCGGTCCAGCGGGCTGATCTGCGGGCTGATCTGCGGGCTGATCTGGGGGGTGGCCCCGGGATCGACCCGGAACGCGATCTCCACGGCCAGCGCCGACGCCCCCGGCCCCCGGTGAGCCGCCAGGCTTCGCGACCACGCCAGCCACGTGACCTTCGATATCGGAAGATCTTTCAACACGCTGATGCGCTGGCCGCCAGCCGGTCCCGGTTCCGTGCCGCGGACCAGGGTCGCCTCGGTGACCCCGGTTCCGGCCACCCGCAGCCGGCTCAGGCGGCGCAGGAACAGCAGGGTCGTGGGCTCGAGCCGGTTCAGGGCGGCGGCGATCTCGGTCACCGCGGTGGGGGCGGGCACGCCGTCGAGGTCGAACGGGAACACGAACCTGGTCCGGCCGTTGTCGGCGCCCGGGTCGCCCGGCCCGGTGTCTGGTTCGGTGGCCGGGTCGAGGGCGAAGGGGCGGACGAACGACTCGATGCGGAACCGCTCGGCCCCGCTGTAGACCCGCGGGTTGCGGGTGTAGGCGTAGACCGACTTGAAGCCGATGCCGAACCGGCCGATCTGGGTCAGGTCACCGGATTTCGAGCTCTGGGCCACCCCGCACAGGCCGCGCACGTCGGCCTCGGTGAACGGGCGGCCGTCGTGGCCGACCTCGAGCCGGTCCGGGTACACCGTGAACGAGAGCTCGGTCGCGCCCGCGTCCTCGGCGTTCTGGATCAGCTCGAAGATGAAGTGCGTCCGGTCGCTGTACAGGTGGCCGAGCAGATCCAGGACCGCGGTGTCCCAGCCGTAGCGGGCAATGTTCTCCGCGCGGATCTGCTCGTAGTTGGCGGGCACGCTACATTCGTAGCAGACCACGCGCCCCCGACCGCCTGGAGAGAGAACGCATTCGTGTCGGCTGAGGAGGCCCGCAGCATACGGGCAGGCCGGCGCCGTCGCTGGCGCCGGTGGCTGATCGCGCTGGCCGCGGTGATCGTGGTGTTCCTCGGGGTCACGGCCCGGCTGTTCGTCTGGCCCGACCAGGGCCTTCCGCCCCGGGTCGACGCGCTGGTGTCGCTGGACACCCCGGGCGGCACGCTCGACACCGCCCTGCGCCTGGCCGAGCAGCACCGGGCCCCCAACCTGGTCATCTCGCTGGGCACGCCGATGTCCGGCTACGCCTGCCCGCATCCGATCTCGGGCGTCCGGCTGATCTGCTTCAACCCCGATCCGGGCACCACTCAGGGCGAGGCCCAGTACGTCGGGCGGCTGGCCCGGAAGTACCACTGGCGGTCGGTGGCCATCGTCACCATCACCCCGCAGGAGACCCGGGCCCGGCTGCGAGTGGAGCGCTGTTTCAGCGGCCCGGTCTACACGCTGGGCACGCCGATCGGGCTGACCTCCTGGCCCTATCAGGTCGGTTATGAATGGGGCGCGCTGTTCAAGGCGCTGGTCCTGCAGCGCAGTTGCTGATCATGGCGCCGCCCTCCAACTGAGTTCATATGCTGGGCGGCCCGTTGCAGCAAAATGGTGGTTTTCAGCGGCCAATCTCACAACGGTCAAACTAAACGTACGTAAAACCCTCCGTGAGGAAGTTGCTGCTTAAAGTAATTCTCAGCCTTCGGTATCACCGCCGGGCAGCCCGGGGTCTTGTGGCATGTGGGGGGCTCTCTGTGGCGTCCCACGCTGACCTGAACCCGGAACTTCGAGGGCTGGCGATAAGAGTGCGCACTGCCACTGATTGTCCCCGTGTCACGGATAACGCCGTGTCCACCGCGTGCACAATCAACGACAAGGTGGCCGGAATATGAACGCTGTTCCCCGGCTGACGATCGGTCTTCCGGTCTACAACGGCCGAAATTACGTGGCCGAAGCCATTGAGTCGCTGCTCGGTCAGACGTTTGAAGACTTCGAGCTGATCATTTCCGATAACGCGTCGACCGACGACACCGGCGATATCTGCCGGCGCTACGGGAAGCAGGATTCCCGCATCCGCTATGTCCGCCAGCCCCACAACATCGGGATCGCCCCCAACCACAACTTCATCGTGTCCGAGGCCCGCGGGGATCTGGTCAAATGGGCGTCCCACGATGACCTGTACGCGCGGGACATGATGGAGCGCTGCGTACAGGCGCTCGATGACGATCCGCAGGTCGTGCTGGCGCACCCGTGGACCGCCATCATCGACGGATCCGGCGAGATGACGGCGGCGATCGAGTACCCGCTGAACACCTCGTCCCGCTCGGCCCCGGAACGGTTCCGCAGCACGCTGTTCGCCAACGGCGGCGACGACACCGGCGGCGTCATCCGGACCGAAGTCATGCGCCGGACCGGCATGCTCAACAGCTTCCACCACGCCGACCGCACCATCACCACCGAACTGGCCCTGCACGGGCCGTTCCACCAGGTCCCGGACTGGCTGTACTTCCGGCGCGAGTTCGACGGCCGCAACGAGCGGATCAGCCCCACCGTGCGGGCCCGCTGCGCCAACCTCGACCCGCGCCGGGCCGACCCGATCCGCCACCCGGTGGCCCGCCTGTACGGCGAGTACGTCTGGAGCTACGTGACCGCGATCCGCAATGCGCCGCTGACCTCGGGTGAACGCCGGGCCTGTTACGGCCACCTGGCCGACTACCTGACCGCGCGGGTCCGCCCGCAACGCGGTGTGCGCATGGACGCGTTGTCGGCACCGCACGCGTCCGGCGAGGCCGCCGAACTGGTCTCGGTTGGCGCCGCGGTCGCGGGCCAGGAGAGCAGGGTTTCGTGAGTGATCCGGGAGCCGGCGGCGCGGGGCGCCGACGGCTCACCGGGCCTCCACGCGTCGGGTTGTTCGGCCTGCTCGGGTCGGGCAACATCGGCAACGACGCCTCCATGGAGGTCGTGCTCAGGTACCTGCAGAACAGTCACCCCGGCACTGTGGTCGACGCCATGTGCCGGGGGCCGGAAGAGGTCACGGCCAAGTTCGGCATCGGCGCCGAGCCGCTGCTGTGGTCTCAGCGGTACGAGGGCCGGGCGGCCGGGCTGGGCGCCAAGGCTCTGAAGGTGCTGGGCAAGGGGTTCGACGCCATCCGGACGGCGGTCTGGGTGCGCAAGCACGACGCCGTCATCGTCCCCGGCATGGGCGCGCTGGAAGCCAGCCTGCCGCTGAAGCCCTGGCAGACCCCGTACGCGATGTTCCTGCTGACCGTGTCCGGCCGGCTGACCGGCACCAAGACCGCCATGGTCAGCGTGGGCGCCAACCCGATCAGCCAGCGGGTGACCCGCTGGCTGTTCGACACGGCCGCCCGGGCCGCCTTCTACCGCTCCTACCGCGACCAGCAGTCCTACGACGCGATGGTCCAGCGCGGCGTGGACGTGTCCCATGACCGGGTCTATCCCGACCTGGTCTTCGACCTGCCCGCCCCGCCGTACCGGCCCGGCGACCCCAACATCGTCGGCCTCGGGGTGATGGCCTACAGCGGCACCAACACCGAGCAGGACCGGGCCCGGGCCCAGGAGATCGCCGACGCCTACGTGGCCAAGCTGCAGCGCTTCACCCGCTGGCTGCTGGACCACGGCCGCCGGGTGCGGCTGTTCGTCGGCGACAACCGGTGGGACAACACCGTGGTCGACGCGATCGTGGCCGACGCGCGGGCCCACCGGCCCGACCTGGACGAGACCTGGGTCGTGGCCGAGAGCATCACCTCGTTCGCCGAACTGACCGAAGCCATGATGCCCACCGGCATCGTGGTCGCCACCCGCTACCACAACGTCATGTGCGCCCTGAAGCTGGAGAAGCCGGTCATCTCGATCGGTTACGCGGCCAAGAACGTGGCCATCATGACCGACGCCGGGCTCGGCAGCTTCTGCCAGCACAGCAACACCCTGGACGTCGACAAGCTGATCGAGCAGTTCACCGAGCTGGAGAGCCGCGCCCAGGAAGTGCGGCACACGATCGCCACGCGCAACGAGCAGAACCGGCAGCTGCTGGGCGAGCAGTTCGCGGCGCTGTCGGCCCTGCTGATTCCCGTTCCGGGAGAGGAGGGGCACCCCACCCGCCCGGAGCCCGCTCGACGCTAGAGGATCTTCATGAACGACGACCAGGTCCGGTACTACAAGAAGGACTTCTGGAAGACCGAGAACCTGAAGTACTCCAAGCCGCACTTCCGCATGGAGAAGGCGGCCCGGCTCATCAACCAGCTCAGCCGGGGACGGACCCCGTCCCTGCTCGACGTCGGCTGCGGGCCCGCCACGATGCAGCACCTGGTCACCCCCAACGTCGGCTACCACGGGATCGACATCTCGATCCCCAACCCGGGCCCGACCCTGGCCGAGCTGGACTTCGTGGCCAACCCGATCGGCTTCGGTGACCAGAAGTTCGACATCGTGCTGGCCCAGGGCGTCTTCGAGTACATGGGCGAGTTCCAGCGCCAGAAGTTCGCCGAGATCGCCGACATCCTGGCCCCGGACGGGACCTTCGTGGTCTCGTACGTCAACTTCGGCCACCGGGACCGGGAAATCTACTGGCCGTACAACAACATGCAGCCGATCGGGAGCTTCGGGCGCGACGTGGGCCGCTACTTCAAGATCAAGCGGTTTTTCCCCACGTCCCACAACTGGGGGCACTCCGAGCCCAACCGCCGCCTCCTGCGGGCGATCAACATGCGGCTGAACGCCAACCTCCCGTGGATCAGCCCCAAGCTGGCCGTGGAGTACTTCTTCGTCTGCTCGGCCCGGGCCTGAGCGCCCGGGTCAGAGAGGAGCCGTTCGTGGACGTCACCCCAGTTCCCGGCATCGCCGGGGCCTACCTGTTCCGGCCCGCCCCGCACGCGGACCAGCGGGGGTTCTTCTCCCGGACGTTCGACGCCGAGGCGGCCCGGTCGGTCGGGATCGACCCGGCCGGGTTCAGCCAGGACAGCCTGTCCCGATCGGCCCGGGGCGTGATCCGCGGCATGCACACCCGGCGCGGGCTCGGTGAGTCCAAGCTGGTGCGCTGCTCGTTCGGGGCCGTGCTCGACGTGGTGATCGACCTGCGGGTCGGGTCGCCGACGTTCCGCAACCTGGAAACCTTCGAGCTGCGGGACACCGAGGCGGTGTCGGTCTACATCCCGGCCGGGTGCGCGCACGGGTTCCAGGCCCTGACCGACCCGGCCGACGTGGCCTATCGCATCGACCGCCCGCACGACCCGTCCGAGGATGTCGCGATCGCGTTCGACGATCCGGACCTGGCCATCCCCTGGCCGCTCCCGCCCGCGATGATGTCCGACCGCGACCGGGCCGCCCCCTCGCTGGAGGTCGCGCTCAAACAACTCAGCTGACCGATGAGTCCGGCCCGGTTCGGAGGTCGTAGGTCGTAATGTCGGCCTGTCGGCCCCCGAACCGTGGAGGATTCCTGATGCGCAGCGTGACCTATTCGCTGGCCCATTCGCTGGACGGCTACATCGCGGGTCCCGACGGCACCTTCGACTGGGGCGCACCCGACGACGAGATCTACGACTTCGTCACCGAAGAGATCCGCCAGGTCGGCGTCCACCTGCTGGGGCGGCGCCTGTACGAGACCATGCTCTACTGGGAGACCGCCGACCAGGACCCGTCGCTCACGCCCGAATGGCTGCACTGGGCCGAGCTGTGGAAGGCCCTGCCCAAGGTGGTGTTCTCGACCACGCTGACTTCGGTGGAAGGCAGCAACACCCGGCTGGCCACGGGCTCGCTGGCCGAGGAGATCGGGCAGCTGCGGGCCGAGCCGGGTCCGGGCAGCATCGCCATCGGCGGCGCCACCCTGGCCGCCGAAGCCGCCGGGCTGGACCTGATCGACGAGTACCGGGCCCGGGTCTACCCGGTCCTGGTCGGCGGCGGCCTCCCCTTCTTCGCTCAGCACGAACGCCA
>DASXJM010000022.1:0-3375 GCA_036497405.1 Streptosporangiaceae bacterium
GCTGGCGTCCCAGCCCGACGCCAAGGAGATCCAGGTCGAGCGGGTCAAGTTCCTGCGCTACGGCGAGGCCCGCGGCGACTACGACCAGGTGGTGGCGACCCTGAACGCCAACGACCCGCACGGGAAGTGAGGAGAAGGCCAGGCTCCAGGGCGATGATGGCTAGGAGTAGCCCCGCAGCCAGGCCGCGTGGTCAGCTGAGGCCGTTGGCGGACAGGAATTGCCTGGCTACCGTGGCCGGGTTGTCGTGGTTGTTTTCCACCGCCGAGTCCATGGCCCGGACCGCCGGGAGGGTCAGCAGCGAGTCCACCCAGTTGAGGGTCTGCGCGAAGGCCGGCCCTTCGGACTTCAGCAGCGACTGCTTCACCACCGGCACCACGAACTGGAACCCGAAGATGGCCTTGGGGTCGTTCAGTACCGTCAGCGACTTGCTGGAGAGCTGGGCGTCGGTGCTGCCACCCAGCACGGCGTTGATCGACCCCTGGTTCAGCGCCGTGTAGTAGGCGCCGATCGCGTAACCCTTGTAGGCCACGCCGGTCAGGCCGTACGCCTTCTGCATACCGACCAGGCCCTCGTACCGGGTACGGTCCTCCGGCGGGCCGCCCACCGTCACGCCCTTACCGTGGGCGCCCACGTTGGCCAGGTCAGCGATCGAAGTCACGTGATGCTGCTGGGCGAACGAAGTCTTCACGATGATGACGTTCTTGTCGTAGAACGGGGTCGCGGTGAGGATCGTGGCGGACCGGCTGGCCTGCTCGAAGGACTTGGCCTCGGAGTAGGTGGCGGCCGCCGACGTCGGCAGCGGCTTGCCCGCGACCGTCGAGACGATCTCGCCGGTGTACTCGGGGTAGAGCTGAATCTGGTTCGACTTGAACGCGGTGTCGATGATCTCCGAACCGCCGATATTGCCCTTCAGCGTGACCGTGAAGCCCTTGGCCTGCAGGGCCTGCTGGTAGAGCGCGCCGAGGAGGTACTCTTCGGCGAAGTTCTTGTCGCCCAGCGTGATCGATGGCTTGCCCTTCCCCGGCTGGCCTGCGGGCAGCTTGGAGCCGCTGCCGTTGCCGCTACTGCCGGCCGAGGCCGATGAGGAACTGGATGACGGGGCGCTCGAGGAGCTGGCCGGAGACGGGCCCGAGCTGCTGCAGGCGGTGGCGGCCACGGCCACCGTGGCCAGCGTGGCCGCTATCCCTCCGCCGCGGCGAAGACAATGACCGTTCGCTCTCGCGCTGACCGTGCTGCTGCCCATGGTTGCTCCTCTTCCTGGTTTCCTGGGTCCGAGTCCGGTTGCTGCCTGATCCATTCTCTTCGTGTGGCTACTGGCCTCCAATTTGCCCCGGTTTTCCCGTTACCCGGCCGCGGTTTCCGGAACCACCGCCGCTTCCGCTGCTCCCCGGCCGCGTCGGCCCGCACTGATCTTGAGCCCCTTCGGCACCAGCAGCCGCTGCACGCCGGCGAAGATCAGCTCACCGATCACGGCGAGCACGATCGACACCGCGGTCGCGGCCAGCACGCCCGCCAGCTTGTAGCTGCCCTGGTTGGTGATGATGTCCCCGAGGGTGCCGTCGTAGCCGGCGAACGCGCCGACGTAGGCGCCGGCGATCACGTACACCGAGGCGGTACGGACCCCCGCCATCACCAGCGGCACCGCGTTGGGTATCTCGACCCGGACAATGATCTGCCACCAGGTCAAGCCCATGCCGCGGGCGGCTTCCACCATGCCGGGATCGACGCCGTCCACCGCCACGTAGCTGTTGGTGAGGATGAGCGGGACGACCAGGACCACCAGCGCGACGAGGATATTGATGTAGCCGCCGCCGTAGAGGGCGATGCCGAGCGCGATGATGGCCAGCGTCGGCAGGGAGCGCAGCACGTTCCCCCCGTTGATGGCGAGGAACGACCACCGGTGCAGGTGGCCGACGACCACGCCGATGGGGAACGCGATCACGAACGCCACCGCCAGCGCCACCACGCACAGCTCGGTCTGGTTGGCTGTCTCTGAGAGCAGCATGCCCGGGTGGGTCTGGAAGAAGTCACCTATCTGCGCGAACGTGTGCATCAGCTCCTCACCGCCCGCACCCACGGAGTGATGGCCCGCTGCACCAGGACCAGCAGCGTGTCGGCGATCAGGGCCAGCACGATCAGCAGCAGGCTGGGCGCGACCAGTTCGGTGGTGAACCCGCTCTGGATCGCGTCGAAGATCGGCTTGCCGAGCCCGAGCGAGGTGACATCGGCGGCGATGGCCGCCAGCGCGATCACGGTGACGGTGGCGACCCGCACCCCGGCCATGATCGAGGGGATGGCCAGTGGCAGGCTGATTCGCAACAGGATCTGGCGGGGCGTCATCCCCATGCCCTCCGCCGCCGCGGTGGCCTCGGGTGGCGTGGCGTGCAGGCCGGTCACGATGTTGCGGAACAGCAGCAGGAAGGTGTACCCGACCAGGCCGATCTCGATCGTGGTCAGGCTGAGCCCGGTGAGGGGCACGAACAGCAGGAACAGGGCCAGGGACGGGATCGTGTAGACGAAGGTGGCGAACGCGATGAAGCCGCTCTCGAACCAGCCCCGCCGGTAGGCGTACAGCCCGGCCGCCAGCGAGATGGCCAGGCCGATGACGACCGCGATCACGGTCATGTAGATGTGCTGGACCAGGGCGGGCTGCAGCAGCGAGCCCCAGTTCGAGGTGAACCACCCGACGCAGAACGTCGCACTGTTCTTGCAGCTCGATCCGCCGAAGGTGGGGATGACGGGCCCGCCACCGGCCAGCGGGATGACCGATCCACTGGCGGCCAGCGGGGTCACCGCTGCTCCCCGCCGGCCGGGGCCGGCGCCACCCCATCTGCCCGCGCGGCCGAACGAAGCTGATCCAGCGTGACCGTGCCGAGGTCGGTCCCGTCACCTCCGGTCACGACGACCGCGTCCGCGCCGCTGGCGAACAGCGCCGACAGCGCGACCCGGAACGTGGTCGCCTCGGATACCCGTGGCCGCGCCGGGTCGGCCCGGCCCGGGGCGGACGGGGAGCCGGCGGCGCCGGGCGCGGCCGGCCCCATCAGCTCGCCAACCTGACGTAGCGCCAGCCGCTTGAGCCCGCGGTCGGCGCCGAGGAAATCAGCAACGTAATCGTCGGCCGGGTGGGCGAGCAGCTCGTCGGCCGACGCGTACTGGGCCAGCATCCCGCCCTGGCGCAGCACGGCGATGCGGTCGCCCATCTTGATGGCCTCGTCGATGTCGTGGGTGACGAAGATGACCGTCTTGCCCACCCGGGCCTGCAGGCCGAGGAATTCGTCCTGGATCTCAGCCCGGGTGATGGGGTCGAGGGCGCCGAACGGCTCGTCCATCAGCATCACCGGCGGGTCGACGGCGAGCGCGCGGGCCAGGCCCAC
>DASXJM010000023.1:0-3232 GCA_036497405.1 Streptosporangiaceae bacterium
TTCGACGTCGTCCGCCGGCTGCGCAGCGGCGGGGCCCGGGTCCCGGTGGTCTTCCTGACCGCGCGCGACGCCACCGAGGACAAGATCCGCGGCCTGACCCTGGGCGGCGACGACTACGTGACCAAGCCGTTCAGCCTGGAGGAGGTCATCGCCCGGATCCGGGCCGTACTCCGCCGCACCAGCGGCGAGGGCGCGGAGCCCACGCCCCGGCTGACCTTCGCCGACCTGGAGCTGGACGAGGAGAGCCACGAGGTGTGGCGGGCCGGGCAGCAGATCCAGCTCTCCCCCACCGAGTTCAAGCTGCTGCGGTACTTCATGAGCAACGCGAACCGGGTGCTGTCCAAGATGCAGATCCTGGACCACGTGTGGGACTACGACTTCCGCGGCGACACCGGCATCGTGGAGTCCTACGTGTCCGTACTGCGGCGCAAGATCGACACGGTGGAGCCGCGGCTCATCCACACCCTGCGCGGTGTCGGGTACGTGCTCAGGCTGCCTTCTTCGTAGGACCTGCTCGCTATGGCTTCAAACGCGCTGACGCGGCTGTCGCAGCGGACGCCGCTGCGGGTCAAGCTGATCACTGCGCTGCTGGCTCTGGTCGCGCTGGCCCTGGCCATCATCAGCTTCAGCAGCACCGCCGTTTACCAGAACTACCTGCTGCACCAGACCGATACACAGCTGGCGGGCGAGATGTCACAGGCCCGGACGGCGCTGGACAACCAGCTCAACCCGGGTGCGGCCTTCGGCCAGGGCCGCCAGTACAACAATTTCTCCAGCCCCGGCTGGATCACCGAGCTCCAGGATTCGAACGGAAACCGCTTCGAATTCGGCGGCATGGGGCCGGGTGGCGGCGCGCCGCCCAAGGTGCCGACCAGCACGAGCTGGCTGAACGCGCACCAGGGTCACGCGGTGACCGTCCCGGCTCAGCGCGGCAACGGCAGCTGGCGGATCCTGGTCGAGCAGGTTCCGAACGTCACTGTCCAGTACATCCAGAACGGGCCGACCTACACCCGGACGCTCACGCTGGTCGTGGGCGAGCAGATGGGCAACATCGACCGGGCCATCGGGTACCTGGGCTGGCTGGACCTGGTGGTCAGCCTGGCCATCATGCTCGGGCTGGGCGTGGTCAGCGTGGCGGTGGTGCGGACCAACCTGCGGCCGCTGGACGATATCGAGGAGACCGCTCAGGACATCGCGGCCGGTCATCTCGACCGCCGGGTGCCGGACCGTGATCCGCGCACCGAGGTCGGGCGGCTGGGGCAGTCGATCAACACCATGCTGACCCAGATCGAGACCGCGTTCCATGCTCAGCAGGCGTCGGAAGAGGCAGCGGTGCAGTCCGAGGAGCGGATGCGCCGGTTCATCGCCGACGCCAGCCACGAACTGCGGACGCCGATCACCGCGATCCGGGGCTTTGCCGAGTACTACCGCCAGCGGGGCGGGGTCATCAGCCCCGAGGAAGGCAGCCGCGGCAGCCTGGCGCCCGAAGACCTGGACCGCATCATGCAGCGGGTCGAGGGCGAGGCGGCCCGGATGGGCGTGCTGGTCGAGGACCTGCTGCTGCTGGCCCGGATGGACCAGCAGCGGCCGATCGAGCACCGGCCGGTCGACCTGCTGGTGCTGGCGGCCGACGCCGCCCAGGACAGCCGGATGATCGCGCCCAGCCGCACCGTCAAGCTGGACGTGGAGCCGGGGCGGGCATTCCTGGTCAACGGGGACGAAGCCCGGCTGCGGCAGGTCATCAGCAACCTGACCAGCAACGCTCTGAAGTACACCCCGGAGGAGAGCCCGATCGAGGTCCGGCTTCGCGCCGGCCTGATGCCGGGCCAGCCATCCTTCCCGGGCGGTCCGGCGGCGTCGGTGCCGGCGGCGGTACTGGAGGTGGCCGACCAGGGGCCGGGGCTGACTCCGGAGCAGGCGCAACGGGTGTTCGAGCGGTTCTACCGGGCCGACACGCACCGGAACCGCAACAGCGGTGGCAGCGGGCTCGGCCTGGCCATCGTCAGCGCGCTGGTGGCGGCGCACGGGGGCACGGCCACGGTGGAATCCGAGCCGGGCCAGGGCGCGACGTTCCGCATCACGCTGCCGCTGGCCCCGGACGCGGCCGCCAGCGAGGTGGACCAGGACGAGACCGGCCCGGACGAGGCCGGCCCGGGCCAGGTGGGTCAGGGCGACGCCGAGTCCGACACGGTCACGTTCGGGTCCTAGCCGGCCAGCGCGGCGCGGGCGGCGGCCAGGGTCTGGTCGCGATAGCCGGCGCCGAACAGGCAGACGTGCACCAGCAGCGGGTGCAGTTGGTGCAGCGGAACGCGGGCCCGCCAGCCCGGGGCCAGCGGCGCCTGCTCGTGGTAGGCCCCCAGCACCGCGGCCAGGTGCGGCGCGCCGAACAGGTCCAGCATGGCCAGGTCGGTCTCGCGGTGCCCGCCGTGCGCGGCCGGGTCGATCAGCCAGCCGCGGCCACCGGACCACAGCACGTTGCCGGACCAGCAGTCGCCGTGGATCCGGCTCGGCGGTTCGCCCGGGCCGGCCAGGTCACCGATCCGGGACAGGACCTGTTCGACCAGGGCGACGTCGACGGGACCGAGCGTGCCCTGACCGGCCGCGTGGCGCAGGTAGGGGCGGACCCGGCGTTCGGCGTACCAGCGCGGCCAGCCCTGATCGGCGGGCCACGGCGTGTTGTCCAGCGGCAGGCTGGCGATGAACCCGGGCCACGGGGCGCCGAACTGGTCCGCGCCCGCCGTATGCAGCCGGGCCAGCGCGCGGCCGAAGCCGGCGGCGGCCGCAGCCGTGGCCGGCCCGGGCGGCAGCCAGGACAGCACCACGCCCTGGTCGTCCGCGCCCAGCACCTCGGGAATGGGTACGGCCCCGGCCTCGGCCAGCCAGCGCAGGCCATGAGCTTCGGCGCTGAAGGGGCTGCCAGGGCTGGTGTGTTGCCCGGGTGTGGTGGTGCGACCGTGGTTTGTGGTGCTGGTGGTGCTGGTGGTGTTGGTGGTGCTGGTGGGAATGGCCAGTTTGGCGAAGACTTCGCGGCCGGTGGTGAGGGTGGTGCGGTAGTGCTGGGTGCCGTGCTGGGCCCCGGCCGGGCGCAGGTCCCGGACCGGAACGCCGGTCAGCGCGGCCAGCCGGGCGGCCACCGGGCCGGAGGCGGGCCCGGCCGGGGTGGCGGCGGGTGGCACCGGGTCAGGCCGGGGCGCGGCCGGCCAGCAGGACGCCGAGCTGCCCGGTGAGCTGG
>DASXJM010000024.1:0-3362 GCA_036497405.1 Streptosporangiaceae bacterium
GCGCCGCGCGGGTACGAACGGAATGTGGTGTTTGCTCCCGTGACGCTGAGCCGGTGATCCACCGGCTCAGTGCCATGACCAGCTCCCTGAAGGAGGCGCCTTGTACGAGCACAATGGCGAGAAGTACTTCATCGTCGATTCACACATGCATTACTGGAATGCTGCCCCGGACAACTGGGTTCCCGGCGCCGAGCAGTACGCCAAGGGCTGGATCGAATGCTTCCACGCCTACCAGGGCCTCGGGCCGCCGGAGACGCACTGGACGATCGAGCACTTCCAGAAGTACTCGGAGGACGACCTGATGAAGGACGTCTTCGAAGACGGGCACGTGGACGTGGCCATCTTCCAGCCCACGTACCTGAAGGAGTGGTACTCCGAGGGCTTCAACACCACCGAGCGCAACGCGACGATGGGGGAGAAGCACCCGGGCAAGTTCATCTACAACACCCGGTTCGACCCCCGCGACGGTGACGAGGGCCTGAAGGCCCTGCGCGCCAACGTGGAGCGCTACGGGTCCAAGGGCCTCAAGCTGTACACCGCGGAGTGGAACAACGGCTCCCGCGGCTACAAACTGTCCGACCCGGCGACCTACCGGTTCCTGGAAGCCGCCCAGGAGCTCGGCATCAAGAACGTCCACGTACACAAGGGCCCGACGATCTGGCCGCTGGACAAGGACGCGTTCGACGTATCCGACGTCGACCACGCGGCGACCGACTTCCAGGACCTGAACTTCATCGTCGAGCACGTGGGCCTGCCCCGGATCGAGGACTTCTGCTTCATGGCGACGCAGGAGCCCAACGTCTACGCCGGCCTGTCCGTGGTCATCGGCGGCCTCATGCACGCCCGCCCGAACTTCTTCAACAAGGTCATGGGCGAGCTGGCGTTCTGGGTCGGCGAGGACAAGATGACGTTCGGCAGCGACTACGGCATATGGGAGCCGAAGTGGCAGGTCGAGGGCTTCGTGGACTGGAAGATGCCGGACCGCGAGGAGTTCGCCGACTACCCGCGGATCGGCACCGAGGGCAAGAAGAAGATCCTCGGCCTCAACGCGGCCAAGCTGTACGACATCGAGGTCCCGCCCGAGTACCGGCTCAAGGACGACACCGGTGGTCAGCCTGCTGAGCAGGACGACGCCCAGCTCGTCGACGGCTCCCCGGTCGCGGGGGCATGACCGCTTCCATCACCGACACCGGCGCCGGCCCGGGGACTGAGCTCCCCGGGCCGGCGACCCGTGCCGGGCTACTGGAGGCCCTGTCCACCGTCCGGGACCCAGAGCTGGACGAGCCGATCACGGCCCTGGGCTTCGTCACCTCGGTGCACAAGTCGGCCGCCGGTGACGTCCAGGTCCGGCTGCGGCTGCCCACCTACTTCTGCGCGCCCAACTTCGCGTTCCTCATGGTGGCCGACGCCTACGACGCCGTGGCCGACCTGCCCGGGGTCCGGAACGCGGAGGTGGTGCTGGAAGAGCACTTCGCCTCCGACCAGATCAACGGCGGGGTCGCCGCCCAGGCCGGTTTCGCCCGCTCGTTCGACGGCGAGGCCGTCGGTGAACTGCACGAGCTGCGCGCGGACTTCCTGCGCAAGGCGATCATGGCCGGGACCGACCTGGTCACCCGGCCACTGCTGGCGGCGGGCCTGGAGCCCAGCGAGCTGCCCCGGCTCACCCTGGGTGACCTGCCGCCGTCCCGGGAGCTGGACCGGCTCCGGCAGCGCCGCGCCGACCTGGGCCTGCCCACCGGCGACGACGCGCTGGTCCTGATCGACCCCAAGACCGGCGGGCCTATCGAGGGCAAGGCCGCCGAGCTGCACCTGCGCAAGGCCCGGCTGACCCGGATCAGCATCGAATCCAACGGCAGCATCTGCCGCGGCATGCTTCAGCACCGCTACGACAACACCCGAGGCCAAGGTGAAGAAGGCCAGGTTGAGGAGGACCAATGAAGGCCGTCCGCTTGCACGCGTTCAACCAGTCGCCGCAGATCGACGACGTGCCCGAGCCTGAGATCACCCATCCGCTGGACGTGATCGTGAAGATCGGCGGAGCCGGTGTCTGCCGTACCGACCTGCACATCATCCTGGGCCAGTGGGACGAGCGGATGGGCACGCCGCTGCCCTACACCCTCGGCCATGAGAACGCGGGCTGGGTGTCCGAGGTCGGCTCGGCCGTGACCAACGTGGCCGTGGGCGACACGGTGATCCTGCACCCCACGCCCACCTGCGGCCTGTGCCACGCCTGCCGGGCCGGCGACGACATGCACTGCATCAACAGCACGTTCCCGGGCCTGTCCACCGACGGCGGCATGGCCGAATACCTGCTGACCTCGGCCCGGGCCTGCATCAAGCTGGACCCGTCCACCCAGCCCAAGGACGTGGCCG
The DNA here is from genome assembly GCA_036497405.1 of Streptosporangiaceae bacterium. Lineage (GTDB taxonomy): Bacteria > Actinomycetota > Actinomycetes > Streptosporangiales > Streptosporangiaceae > Bog-532. Next base: position 2,374 of record DASXJM010000024.1, read on the forward strand.
CGCTGGCCGACGCCGGTATCACCGCCTATCACGCGGTCCGCAAGGCCCTGCCGCTGCTCTATCCGGGCACCACCTGCGTCGTGATCGGGGCCGGCGGCCTCGGCCACATCGGCATCCAGTCCCTGGCCGCGCTGAGCGCGACCCGGATCATCGTGGTCGACCGCAACCCGGACGCGCTCAAGCTGGCCGAACAGCTCGGGGCGAACCACACCGTGGTCGCCGACGGCAACCAGGTCCAGGCGGTCAAGGACCTCACCAACGGCAACGGGGCCCACGTGGTGCTGGACTTCGTGGCCGAAGAGGGCGCCGAGAACGAGGGCTTCGAGATGACCGCCGCGGGCGGTTCCTACTTCGTCATCGGCTACGGCGGCACCCTGCACATCCCGACCCTGGACATCATCTCCACCGAGCGCAACATCATCGGCAACATCGTCGGCACCTACAACGACCTGGTCGAGCTGATGGACCTGGCGCAGGCGGGCAAGGTCACCCTGCACACCCGGACCTACCCCCTGGACGCCGCGGTCGAAGCGCTCAACGACCTCGACGCGGGGCGCGTCCGCGGCCGGGCCATTCTCGTTCCCTGACCTGCCCGCCGGCCTGGCTGTTACCCGCCGCCCCGTTTCGCCGCAACGTAATAAGTAGTCCCAGGAGGACCAACCAATGGCCAAGGAACTGCGTTTCAGTGAGGAAGCCCGGAGCCTGCTACTGGCCGGCGTCGACCAGCTGGCCGAAGCCGTGAAGTCGACGCTGGGGCCCAAGGGCCGCAACGTCATCCTGGAAAAGATCACCGGTACCCCGGTTGTCACCAACGACGGTGTCACGATCGCCCGGGAGATCCATCTGAAGAACCAGTTCGAGAACATGGGCGCTCAGCTGGTCAAGGAAGCGGCGATCAAGACCAACGACATCGTCGGTGACGGCACCACCACGGCCACCGTGATCGCCCAGGCGATCGTGCACGAGGGCATGAAGGCCATCGCCGGCGG
>DASXJM010000025.1:0-1604 GCA_036497405.1 Streptosporangiaceae bacterium
GCTGGGCTCAGATGGAGCCGGCCAGCTGGGCGGCCAGGGCCGGGTCGACCCGGACCGCGCCGGCGTATTCGCTGCCGCTGGTGACGGCCGGGACGACCTCGACGTTCTCGCCGGTCTGCGGGGCCTGCAGCATCTTGCCGCCGCCGAGGTAGATGGCGACGTGCGAGATGTACCCGGGGTCCGTGGGGTCGGTGTGGTAGAAGAGCAGGTCACCGGCGGCCAGCTGGCTGACCGGGACGGCCGGGCCGGTGCGGGCCTGGTCGGCGGCCACCCGGGGCATCCGGATGCCGGCCTGGGCCATGGCCCACTGGACCAGCCCGGAGCAGTCGAACGATTTCGGGCCGGCCGCGCCCCAGACGTAGGGCAGGCCCAGCCGGCTGAGCGCGTCGCGGAGGAAGGCGAGGTCCTCGGCCTGGCTCAGGGTGGCACTGCGGTTGTCGACCGTGCCGGCGGCAACACTGGCCGCGCTGGCCTGGTTGCTGGTGACGCCCGCCTTGACCTGGCTCATCAGCGGCTCGGCGGCCGCGTTCTTGGGCAGCAGCTTCTTCACCGCGGCGGTCAGCTGGGCCAGGTTGGCCTTGGGCGCGCTGACCACGATGGCGTTGCCGGCCGGCATGCCCAGCGACTTGGCGACCTGGTCCGAGACCACGGCGTCGATACCCTCGACGCCCACGGTGCCGAACCCGCCGACCCGCAGGTTCTCCTGCTTGGCTCCGTCCACGTGCACGGTGCCGCCCAGCGGCAGCTTGTCGTTCTTGCCCATCGTGTAGGAGACGGACACCCCGCCCGCGGCCACGCTCTGCCAGAGCGGGTCGGACTGGGCGGTCTTCTTGGCGGCGTAGCCGCGGAACGTCGACGGGTTGACCCCCAGCACGGCGGCGAACTTGCCGTTGACCTTGACCTTGGCCGCCTCGATGGACTGGGCCGAGGTCACGCCGGGCAGCTTGCGGATCTTGGCCAGGACGCCGGAAGGCAACGATGTCGAGGCCACGACCATCAGGTCCGCTTCCAGCAGGCCGTGCAGCGGGGCCACCGTGGGGGCCTTGGCGTTGGTCTGCTTCGCGGCCAGCGGCAGGGTGGCCGAGGTCAGCTGGGCCGAGCCGGGCAGGACACTCGCTGCGCCCACGGTGGCGGCGCGGCCGGCGGCCGGATCATGACCGGAGGCGGGCATCAGGGCCGTGATCCCGAAGCCGGCTCCGGCTCCGAGCAGACCGATCGCAGCAGCCAGGGCGGTGCCGGTCCGGGCGGTGCTGGTCCGGGCGGACAGCGAACGCGCCTTGTCCCGCACAGGCCCTCCTCTTCGTCGCGGATTTCCTATGTAGTTCGGAGGCACGGCAGCTTCAGCTTGGTGGCATCGTGCCGATCGCCCTGATTTATGACGTCACCAGTCGAGGTAACGGTTCCGCATATTTCAGACGGATCTGCACAACGCTCCGATGGCCAACATGCCCCATCGGTCACGTGACCGTCTAGACCTGTGCCCAATCAGATCTCATTTCCACCATTCACCCAGCAAACGTTCAGGCTGGAGTTACCTCCGCTTCGTGCCTGTTTGTGGGGCCGAGGCAACGTTGCGACCTCGGTTTCCGCGTTAGTGAGACGCC
>DASXJM010000026.1:0-6108 GCA_036497405.1 Streptosporangiaceae bacterium
TCGGAGCCGGTAATTCCCGTAATCCCGACCAGGCCCGCCCTGCGGACGGGGAGCCAAGGTCCGCGAAAATCCCTACCGGGCTGGCGTCGCTGGTTTGTACTGTGGCGCGGTGACTATTCAGGTGATCGTGCTCAACGGCGGGTCCAGCGCGGGGAAGTCGGGGATCGCGCGTTGCCTGCAGTCGGTGCTGCCTGATCCTTGGCTGTCGCTCGGGATAGACAAGCTGATCGAGGCTATGCCAACGCTCTCCCCGACGGCGGCGACCGGGATTGAGTTCGCGTCGGATGGCGAGGTTATCGTCGAGCCCGAATTCTGGGCGCTGGAGGCGGCCTGGATGACGGGCTTGGCCGCGATGGCAGGGGCTGGGGCGCGGATCATCCTCGATGAGGTCCTGCTGGGCGGGGCGGCGGGCCAGCAGCGGTGGAACGCCGCGCTTACCGGGCTTTCCGTGTTCTGGGTTGGCGTCCGCTGTGACGAGGCGATCGCCATCGCCCGGGAAGTGGCCCGGGGGGACCGTATCGCGGGGATGGCGGCATCACAGGCTCAGCGAGTCCATCAGGGCGTGGTTTACGACCTGGAGGTCGACACCAGCCACACCGAGGCTTTGGAGTGCGCCCAAATCATTGCGGCCAGCGTGCTGGAGTCGGACCGAACCTAGCCGGGCAGCTTGTTTTGACGGTTTCACGTGAAACTCGGTCGCCGCCGAGCCGCCGAGCCGCCGTCCAAGAACGGAGACCCAACGCCCGGGCCTTCCTCCGGTCCTGTTTCACGTGAAACAGGACCGGAACTGCGGGTCGGTGGCCTGAGAGTCAGTGAGAACCGGTCACGGTCGCGATGTCGGCCACGAACTGGTCGACGTCGGTCTGGGTGGTGTCGAAGGCGGTCATCCAGCGGACGATCGAGGTTTCCTCGTCCCACACGTAGAAGTACCAATCCCGCTGAAGAGCCTCGATGTGCTCGGGCTGCAGGCGGGCGAACACCGCGTCAGACTGGACGGGGTAGGCCACCTCGAGGCCGGGCAGCTTCGCGACACCTTGGTACAGGCGCTGGGCCATCTCGTTAGCGTGCGATGCGCTGTGACGCCAGAGGTCGTCCTCCATGAGGGCCAGGAACTGAGCCGACAGGAAACGCATCTTGGAGGCGAGCTGGAGCTGCTGCTTGCGCAAGAACTTGACGTCGGCCACCAGGTCCGGGCGCATGACCACCACCGCTTCGGCACCGAGGGCGCCGTTCTTGGTCCCGCCGAAGCTGAGGACGTCGGCGTACTGGGACAGGTCGGCCAGCGAGCAGTCCAGATGGGCGGCGGCGTTGGCGAGCCGGGCCCCGTCGATGAACAATCGGAGGTCGTTCGCGCGGCAGAAGTCGCTGATCGCGCCCAGCTCGTCCAGGGTGTAGCAGGTACCGAGCTCGGTGGTCTGGGTGATGGCCACCGCTCCGGGCTGAGCGTGGTGCTCGTCGCCTCGTCCCTGCAGGTGCCGGGCGATCCCCTCGGGGGTGACCTTGCCGCCGGGGCTGGGGACGGTGAGCAGCTTGGTACCCAGGATCTGCTCGGCGGCCCCGCATTCATCGGTATGGATGTGGGCCGTCTCGGCGCAGATGACTGCCTCGTACCGCCGCAGCAGCAGGCTGAGCCCGAGGACATTGGCCGCGCTGCCGTTGAAGACGAAGAACACGTCCCCTTCGGCCTGGAAGAGCTCACGCATTTGGGCGGTGGCTCGCCTGGTCCACTCGTCTTCGCCGTAGGCGGTGGCGTCTCCGGTGTTGGCGGTGACGACCGCGTTCACGACGGCCTCGTGCGCTCCGGCATGGTTGTCGCTTCCAAAGCTCTTGTGCTCAGCCATGCCTCTCAACCTATTGGGCCGTTCCCCAATGGGTCAGGCCGGGCCGGTCAGTGGCCCCGGTTGGCCGCCAGATCCAGCAACGTCAGGCACGCGGTACCGAACCGGTGCCCGGCCGCGTCCAGAGCCATCGGCAGCGTGCTGGTCTCGGTCATGCCGGGTGACACGTTGACTTCGAGGAAGTGGACCTCGCCGCTGTCGCTCACGATCATGTCGGTGCGGGAGATGTCCCGCAGGCCCAGGGCCGAGTGAGCGCAGGTGGCCGCCTTGGCGGCCGCGTCGGCGGCGGCATCGGGGAGACGAGCCGGAGCGTAGAACTCGGTCTGACCGGCGGTATAGCGCGCGGTGTAGTCGTACTGGCCGGCGCCGGGCACGATCTCGACCGCGGGCAACGGGCGGGGACCGTCACCCAGGCCGACCACGCTGACCGCGATCTCGGTGCCTTCAATGAGCCGCTCGATCAGGGCGGTGTCGCCGTAGGCGAAGCAGCTCACGATGGCGGTGGGCAGCTCGGCCGCGGTGTGCACCGGGCTGGCGCCCAGGGACGATCCGCCGCGGGCGGGCTTGACGAACAGTGGCAGCCCGAGCCGGGTGATGACTCGCTCGATCACCGCGTTGGCCCCGAGATCGTGGAAGATCTCGCGAGGCAGCGCCACCGAATCGGGGGTGGTGATCCCGGCCGCGGCCACCAGCGCCTTGGCCGTGGGCTTGTCGAACGCCGCCCGGCAGGCGCTGGCCACCGAGCCGACGTAGGGGACGCCGACCAGGTCGAGGATCTCCCGGATGGCGCCGTCCTCGCCGTAGGAGCCGTGGATGACCGGAAAGACGGCCGAAGGCCGATCAGCCAGGAGGGCCGGAATCAGGGCCGCGTCCGCGTCGGCGATCCGCGCGTCGACCCCTGCTTCCTCCAGGGCGTCCCGGACCCGCCGCCCGGAGCGCAGCGAAACGTCACGCTCCGGGGAGAGGCCACCCGCGAGTACCACCACATGGTCGAGTTCAGTCACCGTCATGCCGCCATTACTGGTCGATGCCGCTGTTCACAAGCCATCGGCCTCCGGGCCGCGGCTGGCGCGGCCCGGAAGCACTGGTTACAGGTCACCCGGGCCGGGTGTCTCCGCGCCGCTCCGGCGGGCCGGAGGGGTCGGGCCGAAGGTGGCGGTCAGGTCGATCTCGGCCTCGATGACCGAGGCCAGCCGCCGTACCCCCTCGCGAATCCGGTCTGGTTCGGGCAAGCAATACGACAGCCGCAGGTGGTCAGCACCATCACCGTCGGCGTAGAACCCGGTGCCGGGCACGTACGCCACCCGTGAGGACACCGCCCGCGGCAGCATCGCCTTGGAGTGGACGCCCTCGGGCAGCCGCAGCCAGACGTAGAAGCCGCCGGCCGGGACGGTCCAGTAGCAACTGTCCGACAACTGGGCGTTCAGCGCCTCCAGCATCGCGTCCCGCCGCTGCCGGTACAGCTCCCGGAAGGCCTTGATCTGCTCCTGCCACGGCTGGGTCTCGAAGTACTCACGCACGGCCAGCTGAGAGAACATGGGGTGGCACAGTACGGCCGATTCCGCGGCCAGAATGAGCTTGTCGCGGATCGCGGTCGGGGCCACGGCCCAGCCGACCCGGACGCCGGAGGCGAACGTCTTGGAGAAGCTGCCCAGGTAGACGACCCCTTCGGCGTCGTCGGCCCGCAGCGCCCGCAGCGGCTCGCCGTCGAAGCCGAGCAGCCCGTACGGGTTGTCTTCGAGGATCAGCACCCCGGCCGCCTGGCAGATCTGCAGGATGCGCGGCCGCCGCTCCTCGGACAGCGTGACGCCGGCCGGGTTGTGGTGGTTGGGCACGGTGTAGAGGAACTTGATCCGGCGGCCAGAGGCGGTCACCCGCTGGATGGCCTGCTCCAGGGCCTCAGGGATGAGCCCGTGCTCGTCCATGGCCACGTGCACCACATCGGCCTGGTAGGCGGCGAACGAGCCCAGGGCGCCCACGTAGGAGGGCGCCTCGGCCAGGATCACGTCGCCGGGGTCAATGAAGATCCGGGTGATCAGGTCCAGCGCCTGCTGAGAGCCCACCGTGACCACGACATCGTCGGGGTGAGCCCGGATGCCCTCCAGCGACATGACCTCGCAGATCCGCTCGCGCAGGCCCGCGTCACCCTGGGCGGTGCAGTACTGCAGTGCGGTGGCGCCCTGCTCGGCGACGAGCCGGCCCACCATCTCCCCGACTGCTTCCAGGGGCAGGGCGGAGACGTAGGGGGAGCCGCCGGCCAGGGAGACGATCTCCGGGCGGGCGGTTACGGCGAACAGGGCGCGGATCTCGGAGGCGACCATGCCGCGAGCTCGCTCGGCATACTGGTCGAAGTACGGATCAATCCGGGATCCCTGCACCCGGGAATTCGCCTGCCCTGTGCCGTCGCTCATGGCCTCGTCTCCCAACGATCGGTATCATGCCAGCATAGGGCCGGGAGCACAGTGCCGTTGTGTGAAGCTCGCGTAGATACGCGCACATGCCTTTTCGGGCATGCGAGACTCTGGGGGCCACGTGTCGCGCCGACTCGTGAATATCACGCTCGACAACCTTGATGATCTGCCGCTCAGATGCCGGGCCTGCGTGTTCTGGGAGCTGGATCCGATTGGTGGCGCCCGCGCCGCTGAGGCCGGCGAACCAGGCCTGGAAAAGGAATCCTGGGTCTCATCCGTGCTGCTCGAATGGGGCAGCTGTGGGAAGATCGCCTACGTCGACGGGGCCCCGGCCGGCTTCGCCCTGTACGCACCGCCGCCCTACGTACCGCGATCGGTGGCCTTTCCCACCAGCCCGGTCAGCGGCGATGCCGTTCTGCTGATGACGGCGCACATACTCACCGAATTCGCCGGTGGTGGGCTGGGCCGCATGCTTGTGCAGAATATGGCGAAAGACCTGACCCGGCGCGGTGTGAAAGCCATTGAGGCATTTGGCGTCCACAATTGGGAGCCCAATGCGTGCGTGCTGCCGGTTGATTATCTTCTCGCGGTTGGATTCAAGACCGTGCGGCCGCACCACCGGTACCCGCGGCTGCGGCTGGAGCTGAAGACCGCCATGTCCTGGCGTGAGGACGTCGAGGTGGCCCTGGAACGGCTCTTGGGCTCCATGACGCCTAGCCGGGCCTCGGAAGGTGCACTGCACCCGGCCTGACCGCCTCCTACGCAAAGAGCCGGGGCCCCTTTGGGCTCCGGCTCTCGGTTGCGCTTGAACTCAGGCAGTCGAGCTCAGAGGAACTCGGCCAGCTCCTTGAGCATCGCCGACTTGGGCTTGGCCCCGACGATCTGCTTGACGACCTGACCGCCGGAGAAGACGTTCATGGTCGGGATGGCCATGATGCCGTACTTCTGGGCCACGGTCGGGTTCTCGTCAATGTTGAGCTTGACGACCTGAATCTTGTCGGCGTTCTCGGTGGCGATTTCCTCCAGGACCGGAGCGACCATGCGGCAGGGGCCGCACCACTCAGCCCAGTAGTCCACGACCACGGGCTTGTCGCTCTTGAGCACCTCTTGATCGAAAGTCGCGTCGGTGACAACCTTGGTCGCGCCCACTGACGTTCACATCCCTCGTTCGTATCGATTTTTTCGAAAATTAGTCTTCTAGGCTGGCCAGCCACCGCTCGGCGTCGATGGCGGCGGAGCACCCGGACCCAGCGGCCGTGACCGCCTGCCGGTAGATGTGGTCGACCACGTCACCGCAGGCGAAGACGCCCTCGATCTTGGTCCGGGTGGTCGGGCTCTGGACCTGCAGGTAGCCCTCGGCGTCGATGTCCAGCTGGCCGGTGAACAGCTCACTGCGCGGGTCATGGCCGATCGCGATGAACAGGCCGCTGACCGGCAGCACGCTCTCTTCGCCGGTCTTGACGTTGCGCACCTTCAGCCCGGTGAGCTTGGTGTCGCCGACCGCCTCGACCGGCTCGCTGTCCCACTGGAACTTGATCTTCGGGTTCTCGAAGGCCCGGTCCTGCATGATCTTGGACGCGCGGAGCGTGTCGCGACGGTGGACCACCGTGACCGACTTGGCGAAGCGGGTGAGAAAGGTAGCTTCCTCCATGGCCGAGTCACCACCGCCGACGACCGCGATGTCCTGCTCGCGGAAGAAGAACCCGTCACAGGTGGCGCACCAGGACACCCCGTGGCCGGACAGTTCCTTCTCCCCCGGAATGGTCAGCTCGCGGTAGCGGGAGCCGGTGGCCACGATGACCGCCTTGGCCAGGTAGGTCTCGTCGGTGGTGCGGACGACCTTGGGATTGGCGGCCAGG
>DASXJM010000027.1:0-2808 GCA_036497405.1 Streptosporangiaceae bacterium
GCTGGTCTGGGAGGCCCTGCGCGAGCGGGACCTGCTGGTCTCCAAGCTGGCCCCGCACCTGGTCAAGCCGGTGTCGTTCCTGTATCCGCTGCACCGCAAGGTGCTGGAACGCCCGTACGTCGGGGCCGGCCTGGTGCTGTATGACGCCATGGAAGGGACCAAGCGGCCGGTCCCCCACCACCGGCACCTGACCGTGCGTGGCGCGCTCCGGATGGCCCCCGGCCTCACCCCCTCCGGCCTGGCCGGGGCCCTGCTGTACTACGACGCCCAGACCGACGACGCCCGCTACACGGTGACCGTGGCCCGGACCGCGGCCGCGCACGGGGCGCTGATCGGCAACCAGCTCAGTGCCCGGCACCTGCTGCGCGAGGGTTCTTCCGACCACAAGGGTCCTGCCGGCGAGGGTTCTTCCGATAATGAAGGCAGGGTGGTCGGGGCCCGGGTCCGCGACGAGGAAAGCGGCCGCGAGCTCGACGTGCGCGCCAAGCGGGTCGTGCTCTGCACCGGTGTGTGGACCGACCTGGTCCACGAGCTGAGCGGCATCCGGGCCGGTTACAAGGTCCGGATGTCCAAGGGCGTGCACCTGGTCGTGCCCTACGAGGCGATCCGGTCCGACACCGGGATCATCCTCCGCACCGAGAAGAGCGTGCTGTTCATCATCCCGTGGGGCCAGCGCTGGATCGTCGGCACCACCGACACCGACTGGACCGGGGACCGGGCCGAGCCCACCGCCACCGGCGAGGACATCGACTACATCCTGGAGCACGCCAACCGGATCCTGGCCCGCCCGCTCACGCGGGCCGACGTGATCGGGGTCTACGCCGGGCTCCGCCCGCTGGTCGCGGCGGACGACTCCAAGCCGACCACCAAACTGTCCCGCGAGCACGTGGTCGACACCCCGGTGCCCGGGCTGGCCAGCATCGCGGGCGGCAAGTTCACCACCTACCGGCTGATGGCCCGGGACGTGATCGACGCGGCCGTGGCCGACTACGGCCGCTGGGTGCCTGCCTCGGTCACCGACCAGCTGCCGCTGCTGGGCGCGGACGGGCTGGCCGCCGCGGCCGCCGAGGCGGAACGGCTGGCCGAGGACTACGGGCTGTCCCGCGAGGCGGTGGAGCACCTGCTCGACCGGTACGGGACCCTGACCGAGGAGGTCCTGGAGCTGACCCGGGACGATCCCTCGCTGGCCCAGCCGCTGGCCGACGGCCACCCGTACCTGCGGGCCGAGGTGGCCTACGCGGTGGCCTTCGAGGGCGCCCTGCATGTGGAAGACGTGCTGGTCCGCCGGGTCCGGCTGTTCATCGAGACCGGGGCCCAGGGGGCCGAGGCGGTCGGCCCGGTGACCGAGATCATGGGGGACCTGCTCGGCTGGGATTCGGCCCGGCGGGCGGCCGAAACCGAGCGGTACCTTTCGCTGCTCGAGGCGGACACCCGGGCCCTGCACGAGCTGACCAGCGGGCCCGCGGTGGAGCGGGCCTCGGGGTGACCGAGCGGCGCCGGGCGCCGGGCAGCCGACGGCTGCTGACGTTCCGGCTGGACCGGGAGTTCCGGCAGCGCCTGGCGGTTCGGCTGGCCGGTGAGGGCCGCACCATGTCCGAGGTCGTCATCCTCGGGCTGCAGCTGTACGTGCGGCACAACACCTGGTTCTCGGGGGCGTCGGGCTCGTCGGGTGTTTCGGGCTCGCCGGGTGCTTCGGGCTCGTCGGGTGAGGGGGCGGGCGGGACCACGGCGGTGGCCAGCGTGAGTGACCTGGAGCTGCCCGACCAGGTGGCCTCGCACCTGCGGGACCTGCGCAAGTCCGGGCAGAGCGACCGGCTGTCGGCCACGCTGGCCCGGCTGCACGAGGTGGGCTGGCCGCTGCGGCCGCTAGCCGACGCGCTCGGCATCAGCCGCCAGGCCGTCCAGGCCCGGGTCCGCCAGTCGATCCCGGACGAAGCCCGGCGCGCGGTCCCGGTGCTGCCGCCGCCGTCGGCCTTCCCGCGCCGCCGGCCCGCCGCGGCCAGCGGCCGGCGCCCGCACCTGACGGTCAAGATCGACCAGGCCCTGCGGTCGGCCGCGCACCGCCAGGCCGAAGGCGAGGGCAGCTCGCTCAGCCAGGTCATCGAGAAGATCCTCGACCACTACCTGCGGCACGGGCTGCCGCCGGTCCCGGGCGGGGGCGGCTCGGACCCGGTTCCGAACGAGGTCCTGCTCGGCGACACCACGCCGACCCGGCCCGGACCGCGCCGCAAGCGGCGGGCCCGGACGCCTGAGGCCTAGGCGCTGAGCTGGGCGCGGCCGGCCGCGCTGACGACCTGGCTCTGCTGAGCCGAGGTCAGCAGGCCGGCCGTGACGAACTGCTGGGCGGTCGCGGCGACCGCCTTCTGGAACTGGCCGTGGTTGGCGAACGGGGCCTGCGCCCACACCACGTCCAGGAAGGACAGGCCGTCGCTGCGCTGGGGGTTGGCCACCCCCGAGTCCAGCGAGCCGAACACGATCTCCGGCTCGGACCGGTGGAAGTAGACGTGGTACGGGCTGGTGTCGTCGTTGTAGAACGGCACCAGTGTGTAGCCGTTGGTGGTGAACGTCATCGGCGCGCTCGCGGGCGCGATCGCGTGGGTGAGGTCGCCAGACAGCGTGAAGTCCTGGTAGAAGCTGAGCTCCAGGTAGTCGGTGTCGGCGCTCTGGGCCACCAGCGGGATCGGGCCGTAGGCGATGAGGCAGGGATTCGGGAACGCTTTTGTGCACATGCTGCAGAAAAGTGTTCCCGAATCGGCGGACGCTGAAGGCTCCGAGTCAGCAGAGGCGTGTGTGACTGACGGCAAGCCA
>DASXJM010000028.1:0-16806 GCA_036497405.1 Streptosporangiaceae bacterium
GTCGCCACGAAATGACGGTGGTGGCCGCTATCGTCGGCGGCATGGGGCACGGCACGATCCTCGACTTCGACCTCGCCACCCTGCGCCGGGCCATCGGCGGGGGCAGCTTCGTCCGGGGCACCGAATACGCGCGGCAGCAGGCGGTGCTGCGCGTCGACTGGGACCCGGACGGCTCCGCGCTGCGGGGGATGGTCCAGGGTCAGGGCGGTCATGTCTACCGCACGGCCGCATTCCTGACCCTGCGCCCGGGCCAGCCCGCCAAGTTCGACATGGGCGAGTGCAGCTGCCCGATCTCGTTCAACTGCAAGCACGTGGTCGCCCTGGTCATGACCGCGGTGGGGTCGGGCACGATCGAGCCCCCGGCCCCGCCCCGGGCCGCGGCCTGGGACCAGTCCCTGGACTCGCTGCTGGGCCCGGCACCCCGGTCCGGGCCGGGCCCCAGCGCCCTGGCCGTCGAACTGACCCTGACTGGCGGGGCGGGCCAGGCCAGCTGGGGCGGCCCGGCTCCGCTGGGCCTCACCGCCCGGCTGGTCCGCCCGGGCCGCAGCGGCTGGGTGACCGGCGACCTGAGCTGGGCCCGGCTGGACACCCTGCGCCGCGGCTCGGACCACAGCGACCAGCAGGTGCGGCTGCTGCGCGAACTGTACGCGCTCTACCAGGCCTCCAGCGACCACCGTGGCCTGCACGGCTACGTCTGGGGCCAGGACCGGACCATCGAGTTCTCGGCCATCGGCTCCCGCCAGCTGTGGCCCCTGCTGGACGAGGCCCGCGCGGCCGGGGTGGCCCTGGTCCAGCCCGGCCCGGCCGGCGAGCTGCCCGGGTACGACGAGGCCGACTTCTGCCTGGACGTGACCCGCGAGGCCGACGGCGGCCTGCACATCATGCCGGTGGTCAGCGTGGCCGGCCGGGACCCGGCGGTGCCGGTGGTGTTCATCGGCGCCGACGGGCACGGCGCGGTGTGCCTGGACCGGGACCAGACCCGGGACGGCGACCCCGGGCAGTGGCCGTTCCGGCTGGCCCGGCTGGCCCGGGCCGTCCCCGCCGCGCTGCAGCGGATGGCCCTGCTGGGCACCCCGCTGCGGGTGCCCGCGGCCGACGAGACCCGATTCCAGCGGCAGTACTACCCGCGGCTGCGCCAGGCCGCCACCCTGACCAGCTCGGACGGCTCGGTCAGCCTGCCCGAGATCGGCGGTCCCGAGCTGGTCCTGTCGGCCCGCTACGGCGACGGGCACGAGCTCGACCTGAGCTGGGCCTGGGAGTACCGGATCGGGGACGCGGTCCTGCGCGCGCCGGTGTCGCCCGACCCCCGGCCCGGCGACTACCCCCGGGAAGCCGCCCCCGAGGACAGCGGCTTCCGGGATCCGGCCGCCGAGCGGACGCTGCTCGACGGCCTGGACACGGTGGGCCTGCCGCTACGCGAGTACGGGCTGCTGCAACCGGGCCGGGGCACGACCCGGCCCGGCGGCCGGCCCCGCCCGCTGGCCGAGACCCTGCTGCCGGGCACCCGGCTCACCGGTATGGCCACCATGCGGTTCACCACCGGGCTGCTGCCCCGGCTGATCGGCCAGCCCGGGCTGACCGTCGAGGTCAGCGGCGAGCCCGCCGACTACCGGGAGGCCGACGAGTCGCTGCAGATCGCGGTCTCCACCACCGAGGTGCCGGGCGACAACGACTGGTTCAACCTCGGCGTGACCCTCACCGTGGAGGGCCGGGAGGAGGTCCCGTTCCTGGACGTGTTCCTGGCCTTGAGCCGGGGCGACACCGAGGTGCTGCTGCCGGACGGGGCCTACTTCTCCCTGGACCAGCCCGAGCTGCGGGCCCTGGCCCGGCTGATCGACGAGGCCCGGTCGCTGCAGGAGCTGCCCCCGGATCAGCTCCGCATTAGCCGCTACCAGGCCGGGTTCTGGGACGAGCTGGCCACGCTGGGGGTGGTGGCCGAGCAGGCCGCGTCCTGGCGGCGGCAGGTCGACGGCCTGCTGGCGGCGACCGTGCCCGACCCGCCCGCGGTCCCGGCCGGCGTGCGGGCCGAGCTGCGGCCCTACCAGCGGGACGGGTTCGGCTGGCTCACGTTCCTGTGGCAGCACCAGCTGGGCGGGATCCTGGCCGACGACATGGGCCTGGGCAAGACCCTGCAGTGCCTGGCCCTGATCAGTCACGCCCGCGAGCGGGACCCGGGCGGCGGCCCGTTCCTGATCGTCGCCCCGACCAGCGTGGTCGCCAACTGGGTGCTGGAGGCGGCCAAGTTCACCCCGGACCTGCACGTGGTCCCGATCTCGGCCACCACCCGGCGCCGCGGCGTCGAGCTGGGCGAGCTGATCGAGGGGGCCGACGCCGTGGTCACCTCGTACACCCTGCTGCGCTCGGACTTCGCCGCCTACGCCGAGCGGTCCTGGTCCGGCCTGCTGCTGGACGAGGCCCAGCACGCCAAGAACCGGCAGTCCAAGGTGTACCAGTGCGCCCGGCGGCTGGCCGCCCCGACCAAGATCGCGATCACCGGCACCCCGCTGGAGAACAACCTGATGGAGCTGTGGTCGCTGCTGTCGATCTCGGCCCCCGGGCTGTTCCCGACCCCGGAGCGGTTCCGCGAGTACTACAGCAAGCCGGTCGAGCGGATGGGCGACCGCGAGCGGCTGACCCAGCTGCAGCAGCGGATCCGGCCGCTGGTCCTGCGCCGGCTCAAGGAGCAGGTCGCGGCTGAGCTGCCGGTCAAGCAGGAGCAGGTGCTGGAGGTCGACCTGCACCCGCAGCACCGCAAGGTCTACCAGACCCGGCTGCAGCGGGAACGGCACAAGGTCCTCGGCCTGATCAGCGACCTGAACTCCAACCGCATCGCGATTTTCCGCTCGCTGACCCTGCTCCGCCAGCTCAGCCTGCACGCCGGACTGGTCGACGACGAGTACGCCGAGCTGGCCTCGGCCAAGATCGACACCCTGCTGGAGCACCTGGGCGAGGTGCTGGCGGGCGGGCACCGGGCCCTGGTGTTCAGCCAGTTCACCGGCTTCCTGGGCAAGGTCCGGGAGCGGCTGGAGGCCGACGGCATCCCCTACTGCTACCTGGACGGCCGCACCCGGGACCGGGCCGCGGTGGTGGCCCGGTTCAAGGACGGCGCCACCCCGGTCTTCCTGATCAGCCTCAAGGCCGGTGGGTTCGGCCTCAACCTGACCGAGGCCGACTACTGCTTCCTGCTCGACCCCTGGTGGAACCCTGCTACCGAGGCCCAGGCCGTGGACCGGGCCCACCGGATCGGCCAGACCAGGAACGTCATGGTCTACCGGCTGGTGGCCCGGGACACCATCGAGGAGAAGGTGATGGCGCTCAAGGCTCGCAAGGCCCAGCTGTTCTCCGACGTCCTCGGGGACGCCAGCACCTTCGGCGCCACCCTCAGCGACGACGACATCCGCGCCCTCCTCGACTGACGCCGATGAATTCTCCAGACCCTGGGAGTCTTTCCACCATGACTCAGTTGCTGCGCGTGCAGAACTTCACCATCTCGGCCGACGGCATCGGGGCCGGCGAGAACCAGACGCTGGAGCAGCCGTTCGGCCACGTCGATCCCGGGAAACTGATGCGCTGGGCGTTCGACACCGCCAGCTGGGTGTACAACACCGGGCCCGACGGGAGCCGGGGCCTGGACGACTACGTCATGCGGGACTACCCCCGGAACATCGGGGCCGAGATCATGGGCCGCAACAAGTTCGGCCCCGTGCGCGGGCCCTGGCCCAACCACGAGTGGCAGGGCTGGTGGGGCGAGGACCCGCCGTTCCACACGCCGGTGTTCGTGCTGACCCACCACCCGCGGCCGTCGTTCACCCTCGCCGACACCACGTTCCACTTCGTCGAGGGCGACCCGGCCACGGTCCTGGCCCAGGCCAAGGAGGCGGCTCAGGGCCAGGACGTCCGGCTCGGCGGCGGGGTCAGCACCATTCGGCAGTATCTCGACGCCGATCTGGTCGACACCATGCACGTGGCGGTGGCCCCGATCGAGTACGGCACCGGCCTGCGCCTGTGGGACTCCCCCGACGAGCTGCGCGACCGCTTCCACCTGGAGGTCATCCCCAGCCCCAGCGGCGTCGTCCACCACTTCTTCTGGCGCAAGTGACCCGGACGTCCTGGCCGGCGGGCCGCGGCCAGGAGCCGGTCGGACGGTGATCCATCCGGCGGAAGTAGCCGGATCATGACGAGAAATTGGGAACTCGTGAAGGGCCGGAGAACGCAAATCGCCCTAGCCTGGGCGGCGTGACGAGGAGGTTTCGCCGGACCCGGGCCTGCCTGGCCGGCCTCACGGTGCTGGCTGGCCTGGGCGTCGCGCTGGCCTCCTGTACGGCAGGCGGTCCCGCCACCGATACCAGCAGCGGGGTGCCCGCCGCGGCCACCGCGAGTGCGTCTCGCCCACGCGCCACCCAGCTCGTGCCGTCCCGCCGGCCTGCCATCAACCTGCCGGCTCCGGCGGCCGTAACCCCGTTCGGCGGTACCGCACCGGCTGGACCGGGCCGCTGGCACCCGGCCGGACGCCAGGTCCGCGGCCTGACCGCGGTGTACGAGACCACGCTGGTCCCACCGGGCGGCACGCAGGTGGCCGGGCTCGCCTGGATGGACACCCGGCTGCTGGCCGCGCGGTTGTATTCGGGCTCGATGAGCCCGGGCGGCGGTCCGTACCGGTTCACGGCGCCGGTCAGACCGGCCCAGGCCGCCACGCTGGTGGCCGCGTTCAACGGCGGGTTCAAGATGAGGGACGCGCGGGGCGGGTATTACACCGAGGGTCATACCGTCGTCCCGCTGGTGCCGGGCGCGGCCTCCCTGGTCATCTACGCCGACGGCAGCGTCCGCCTCGGCGCGTGGGGCCGCGACGTCACCATGACCCGCGACGTGGTGAGCGTCCGGCAGGACCTGGTGCCGCTGGTCGCGGGCGGACGACCGGTCCCGTTGGCCAGCAGCCGGAACTGGCATTTCTGGGGCTCGACCTGCAGTGCGACCTCGTGCGGCCGCGGCCTGCCCGGCGTCGAGCACCAGTGGCGTTCCGGGCTGGGCATCACCGCTGACGGCGCGCTGGTCTACACGGCCGGTCCGGCCCTGGCCCCCGTGCAACTGGCCCAGCTTCTGATCAGGGCGGGGGCCGTGCGCGCGATGGAGCTCGACATCAACCCGGCCTGGCCGGTGTTCGTCAGCTACGCGCCAGCGTCGGCGGCCGGCCTGGCCGCGCCGTCCAACGGCAGCAAGCTGCTCGCCTCCTTCGACCACGGCCCGGACACGTTCTTCACTCCTTCGTGGGCCCGTGATTTCATCACGATGTCGGCCCGCCCGGCCGGATCGACGGCTGGCTGACCAGGGAGGCGATGCCCAGGTTCTGGAAGCGGGCCCCGGTTGACGGCGACCGCACCACCTCGACATCCGCGCCGTCGGAGCTTCTGGGCCAGCGCGCCGCCGACGCTACCTGGCCTTTCTGGCCGGGCAGTTGTTCGCGGGCCAGATCGCCGCCGAGTCCAAGCCGATGTCGGACGGCTGCTCGCTTCGCTGTTGCTGCCGCCGGCGGCGAGCGTGTCCGGCCACGTCGACGACATCGCCACCGGAGGCGGGCAAGAACAGGTCAAATGGCGTCATCGAGCTCTTGTTATAACACTCCGTAAATGATTAGTATCCCTTTGTCATCGGAGAGTGACGGCTCGTCACTCGAGTATCGGGGGATGCACCGGTGGATATGGGAGCACCAGGGGTCAGCGCCGCCTGTGGGCCTGCGAAGGCCGGGCGGCCGCTCGGACGCGGCCTGCTGCTCGCGGCCAGCGTGATCGGCCCGCGCCATCCGGTCGGCCGCGTGGCGGCACATCCGAGGTCTTCACCGGAAGGAACGCCAATGAACCTGCTCGAACGCGGCCTGGTCCTGGCGGCCAGCACTGCTGGAATGTCCCTGCTCGGCTACTCCGCCGCGTACGCGACCACCAGCCCACAGGCTGTCTCGGCCCCTTCCATCATCAGTGCTTCCATCAGCACTCCGGTCGCCAACGTCACCGCCGGCAACACCGTCGGGGTCGGCGTCTGCCTCCTGAGCAGCTGCGCCGGCTCCACCGGCACGGGCTCCGGCGCCGGGATCAGCATCGGCGTCTGCCTCCTGGCCGACTGCGATTCCACCGCCCGCACCGGCGCCACGGGCACGGGCTCCACGGGTACCGGGTCTACGGGCACCGGGTCTACGACTAGCGGCTCCACCGGAACAGGGTCCTCGGGCTCCGGGTCCGCCGGAACAGGGTCTCCGGGCACCGGGTCAGCAGGCTCCGGATCCTCAGGCACGGGGTCAGCAGGCTCCGGATCCACCGGAACGGGATCAGCAGGCTCCGGGTCCTCGCACCCCGGATCCACCGGAACGGGCTCGACGGGCACCAGGTCCACGGGCGCAGGATCCACCGGTCAGGGCTCGGCCGGCAGCGGCTCCAGGGGTACGGGCTCCGGCGGCACCAAGACCACCGGCACAAAGTCCACCGGATCCGGCACCATATCCGCTGGAACCAGCCTGGTCCGCGTGTCCGGCTCGGATGCCGTCGGCGCCCGGGCCACGGGTACGGCCGGCACCGGCTCCACGGCCTCCGGGCCGGGCCGCGCGGGCCACGCGGCCGCCAGCTCGGCCGACGCCAGCCACGCCGGAACCAGCCGGGCGGGCAGCAGCCACGCCGACGCCAACCCCACGCGGCCCTCGGGGACCAGCTCTCCTGGCCCCGCCCCTCATCAAAGCCAGCACAGTAAGGCGCGGACCGGAGCCCTGGCCCCATTCCCGGCCGACGGTGGGCTGTCCCTGACCACTACCCAGCTGGCCGGCCTGGTGACCGCGACCGTGGTGCTCGGGGCGCTCGTCGCCAGCCTGGTCATCGCGTTCATGCGCCGGCGCTTCAACCCCTACCGGAACGTCTGAATCGGCCGTATCCGGACGTCTCCCGGCCCCGGCTGACGAAAGGCGCCGGCCGCGGGCTCAGGGGTTGACGCCGCAGTCGCGGTCGACCTCCTGCCGCGCGGTGACCAGCTTCCGGGTGTCCGGGCTCGGCGAGCGTGCGGCAGGATGGCGGTGTGGCTGGGCCGGAACCCGAGGGCGTGCGGACCGCGCGATTGGTGGTGCGGTCGCCGCGGGAGGCGGACCGGGCGCGGTTCATCGAGCTGTTCCGGGACGCGGACTTCATGGCGTTCTACCCCGAAGCCTTCACCGTGACCGAGGCCAGCGAGCGGTTCGACCACATGGTGGCGGTGTGCCGGGCGGTCCCGTTCGGCAAGCAGCCGGTGGTCGAGCGGTCCTCGGGGCTGATCGTCGGCTACACCGGCGTTGACCACATCGCCTTCGAGGGCCGGACCTGGCTGGAGTGGGGCTACCGGCTGATACCCGCACGCCGCGGTCGCGGCTACGCCACCGAAGCCAGCCGGGCCCTGCTGGCCGGGGCGCAGCAGACCTACCGCGGTGAGCTGCTGGCCATCATCGCCCCCGGCAACCTGGCCTCGCAGAACGTGGCCGCCAAGCTCGGGTTCGCCTTCTGGAAGCAGGCCCCGGTCGACGGCGACCTGCGCAACCTCTACACCCTCACGGTCAGCCAATCCGGCCGCTGGGCCGCCCAGGCAGGTCAGAACAAGTCAGATCAGGCCAGCTCGGATCCGGTCTGGGAGCGGACCTGCCAGAGGTCGGGGAAGAACGGGCGGAACAGGGTGCCGCGCAGGTAGTCGACGCCGGTGGAGCCGCCGGTGCCGAGCTGGCTGCCGATGATGCGCTCGACCGCCTTGACGTGGCGGTAGCGCCATTCCTGGATGCCCTCGTCCACGTCCACCAGGGCTTCGCAGACTTCGGCCGGGGTACCGGCGTCGTCGTAGACCTGAGCCAGCACGGCCAGCACCCGGTCGTCGCCGGGCCAGGCGTCGCGCGGGTCCCGGTCCAGCACGTCGGCCGGGACCGGCGCGCCGGCGGTGGCCAGGAACCGGAGCAGGGACGCGAACACCGGGCGGCGGGCCGTGATCTCGGTCAGCACCGGGTCGCCGCCGGTGGAGCTGAAGTGGCGGCGACCGTACGCGGCCTCGATCCGGCGGAACTGGGTCGACTGGAAGCCGCTGGAACTGCCGAGGTCCGGACGGAACCGGGCGAACTGCTGGGGCGTCATGGTCTCGAGCACGTCCATCTGCCCGACCACGGTCTTGAGGATCTTGGCGATGCGGCGGGCGGTGGCCACGGCGCCGGCCCCGTCACCTTCCTCCAGCCGGCGTTGCAGCAGGTCGGTCTCGTACAGGGTCTGCTTGAACCACAGCTCGTAGACCTGGTGGATGATCACGAACAGCATCTCGTCGTGCCCGTCGGTCAGCGGGCGCTGGCAGTCGAGCAGGTCGTCCAGCCGCAGGTAGCTGCCGTAGGTGAGGTGGCTGGCCGAGGTCATCAGATCCCCCTGTCGGTCGTGGACACCGCGGCCCGGCCGGGCCGTTCGGACCAGTTTTCATGGTCACGATGACGGGCCGGATCGGCTGGGCAGGCCGCGCACGAACACCAGGGTGCCATCTGGGTTGAGCTGCTGGCTGATCGCGGTCAGTGGCTCCAGGTCGGCCGGGCGGTAGGCGCCCGCGTCGTCCGGCTGGCCTTCCCGGAACGTGGGCGCGGCCAGCCCGGTGTCGGCCGGTTTGGCCGCGTCCGCAACATCATGCAGAAGGTCATCAACGTGAGCCCGGCTCGCATCGTCGCCCGCCGCCCCCACGGTATGGAGCAGGAACGGGCCGGGCGCCCGGGTCAGCGCGCCGTCCGGCGCCGGCGCGTCCGAGGCCACGTGCCGGATCTCGAGCATGTTGAGGCCGCCAGGCTGGCCGACCCGGGCCGCCGCGGTCAGGGCCACGATGAGGTCGGCCGGGGCGGCCGACAGCCACTGGCCCATACCGCGGGCGGGGATGCCCGCGGGCGGGTCGAGGTGGATCCGGGCCAGGACGCCGGCGTCGGCCGGGCCGGTGGTGTCCACGGCGGGCTCGGCCACGGCCCGGAGTGCCGACCGCAGGCCGGCCAGCCCGGCCTCGCCGGCCACCGAGGCGTAGGACAGGTGGACCACGGCGGTGCCCTTGAGCGCGTCCGGGAACGGCCCCTGCGGCGGCAGGGCCAGCAACGACAGGGTGCTGGTCAGCGCGTTCGGTGCCTCGGCCAGCGCCCGGGCCCAGGCCGCGGCCAGGGCGGGCAGCTGCGACCCGGGCCAGAGCAGGTACCCGGCCCACAGGTCGGGCACCGGGTGCAGGTCGAACTCAAGCTCGGTGGCCACGCCGGCCGGGGCTCCGCCGCGGAAGGCCCACAGCGCCTCGCGGTCGGCCGGGTCCGGGCTGTCGGCGGTGGCGCGACGGGGCTCGCCGGTGCCGTCCACGTAGTCGACCGAGCGCAGGCTGCCGGAAGCCAGCCCGAACGGGCGGGCCAGCCAGCCGACCCCGCCGTGGAAGGTGTACCCGGACACCCCGACCGTCGGTGAGGTGCCGCTGAGGGCAAGCAGCCCATGCGGCCAGGCCTGCTCCTGGACCCGGGACCAGACCGCGCCCGCGCCGGCCCGGGCGACCCGGTCCTCGGTGTTGACCCGCACCTGGTCCAGGGCCGAGGTGTCGATCAGGACCACCCCGGGGCCGACCGGCACCCCCGCGCCGTGGCCGGTGGCCTGGACCATCACCTGGCCGCCCGCGGCCCGGACGGCCTGGATGGCCTGGGCGACGTCGGCGCCGGACCGGGCCCGGACCACCGCGGCCGGAGTCTGCTCGAAGCTGCTGTTGTCGGGGCTGGTCGCATCCTGATATCCGCTACTGCCGGGGGTCAGCACGACGTCAGCCGGCAGGCCGGCGGCCAGCGCCCGGCGCAGGGTTTCGGCCCGGCTGGCCCACGGGAGCAGCACGATCTTGCCGGCCGTGTGCCCCTGGGCCTGCTCTTCGAAGGCGGCGGCCACGTCTTCCAACGGGTAGGTGGCGGCGATGTCGATCTCGATCACCCCGGCGGTGACCAGGTCGGCCATCTCCTGCATGACCTCGGCGGTCGAGGCGTCAGTGCTCCCCTCGGCCCTGGTGCCCAGCTCACCAGCCTTCGAATAAGAAATGATGGTCTCGATTCGATCGCGAGCCACGCCCAAGGCGACGGCCAGATCGAGGTACTCGGGGCCGCGCAGGTCGATGAAGGCGTCGATCCCGTCCGGGGCCTGGGCCCGAAGCCGGTCCGCCAGGCCGTCACCGTACTCGACCGGGACCGCGCCGTGGGCGGTGAGCCAGGCGGCGTTGGCCTTCGAGGCGATGCCCAGCACCCGGGCGCCCCGGTGCACGAGCAGCTGGGTCAGTACCCGGCCGACCCCGCCCGCGGCCGCCGACACTGCCACCACGTCACCCCGGCCGGCGTCGACCGCCCGGGCCGCCGCGTAGGCGGTGACCCCCACCACGTAGAGCGAGCCCGCCACTTCCCAGGCCATCCCGGCCGGCTTGCGGATGAGCTGGGTCACCGGCACGGCCGCGTGGGTGGCGTGACTGGACCGCGTCCAGGAGTAGCCGAGCACCTCGTCGCCGAGGCCGAACGCGGCCACGTCCGGGCCGGTGGCCACGACCACCCCGGCCAGGTCGCTGCCTTCCCCAGACGGGAACGTGCCGGTGGCCTGCGGATCCATGGCCCCGCTGCGGATGGCGGCCTCGCCCGGGTTGATGGCGGCCGCCCGGACCTCGACCAGGACCTCGCCGGGGCCCGGTTCGGGGGTGGGCCCGTCGGCCACGTAGAGCACATCGAGGCCGCCGTAGCGGTCGAAGCGGACGGCCCGGGTGGAAGCTGGGGGCATCGCAGTGCCTTCTCTCGCTTAAGCGGATGTTTTCGTCCGCTTAAGCGTACCCGCTGATCCCGCGCAGGAAGATCTGCCGTTGCTCGTCGGCGTTCTCGTCGTCGCCCGGCTCGACCGGGTTGGCCGGCATCGGCTGGGCCAGCATGGAGCCGAAACGGACCACGGTCCAGGCGGTCACGTCGGTCCGGATGGTGCCGTCCTCGTACCCGCGGCGGACGATCGCGGTCATCAGCTCGCGGATGCGGAACCGGCCCCGGGCCGATTCCTCGCCCGCGGTCCAGGGCGCGCCGTGCAGCGGCAGGACCAGCTGGTCACGGACCGCGTAGCTGGTGACCAGGAACTGCTCGACCGCGGCCAGACCGGTAGCGGCGCCGGCCAGCGCCTGCTCGGCCCGGTCGATGAGCAGGCCGTAGGCCCGCACTTCGAGCGCCTCCAGCAGCGCATCCCGGTTGGGGTAGCGGCGGTACAGGGTGCCCACGCCGACCCCGGCTTCCTTGGCGATCTCGGCCAAGGGCACGTGGCGGCCTTCGTTGAGGCCGGTCCGGATGGCGGCGGTCAGCACCCGCTCGGCGTTGGCGGCGGCGTCACTGCGCAGCGGCCGCGGGGCGGGTTCGGGTGGTTCGTCGGCCGGTCTCATGTCGGGTCTTCAGCCTGGCCGCCCGCCTCGCCTTCGTCAACGGGCCGGTCCTCGGCTTCGCCCCGGTCCCCGCCGCTGGGCCGGTCCCTGGCCCCGGCCTCGGCGACGACGTCGTAGCGGTGGCCGTAGCTCCGGATCACCGACTGGATAATGCCGGCCACCGGCAACGACAAGAACGCGAACAGGAATCCGCCCAGCGCGCCGCCGATCAGCGCGGACGCGAAGGCGATGGGGGCCGACACGTCCATGGTCCTGGCCGTGAGCTTGGGGGCCAGCAGGTAGTTCTCGAGCTGCTGGTAGACGATGATCCAGGCCAGCGCGATGATCGCATCCAGCGGGCTGACCAGCAGCGCGCCCAGCACCGGGGCGGCCCCGCCGATGTAGGTGCCGACCGCGGGGATGAACGTCGCGATCGCCGCCTCGAACACCGCCAGCGGGGCCGCGAACGGCACGTTCCGGATCCACAGCACCAGAAACATCAGCGAGCCGTTGATGACCGCGATCAGCAGCCGGGAGTAGAAGTAGCCGCCGGTCTGCCGGATCGCCTCCTCCCACACGGCCAGGATCTGCCGCTGCCGCCGCGGCCGGAAGCGGGACAGCACCGCCCGCCGCAGTTGCGGGCCCTGGGCGACCATGTAGAAGGTGAAGAAGGCCACTACCGAGACCTCGAACAGCACCCCGGCCAGGGTGGCGGCCACGTGCAGGATGCCCCCGGTGACCTGCTGGGCGGCCGAGATCAGGTCGTCGCTGTACTTGGTCAGCTGCTGTTGCAGGCTGGTCCGGTCGAGCTTGACCCCGAACGGCTTGAGGTACTTGGCCAGGTTGTTGAGCAGGTCGGGCAGGGACGTGATCAGCTGCCGGGTCCCGGTGACCACGGCCGGGATCAGCAGGGCCAGCAGCCCGGCCGCGGCCACCGCCACGGCCAGGAAGATCAGCCCGGTGGCCAGGCCCCGGCGCCAGCCCCGGCGGGCCAGCCAGCCCACGGCCGGCTCGATCGCGAACGACAGGAACAGCGAGACCACGATCAGCTGGAAGATGCCAGCCAGCCGGTGGGCCAGCGAGTCGGCCAGCCGTTCCAGGAACAAACCACCCACGATGGCGGCTATAAGCCATAGCGCCGCGTGCCGGACAAAGGCCGAGCTCCAGGGCTGGAAGACGGTGACCCGCGGCCGCTCGTCGGCACCGTCGTCGGTGCCGTTACCGGCGCTGCTCCCGGCGCCGTCGGCGGGCTGGTCCGGTGGGTTCGCGTCCACCCCCCTAGCTTGTCGCGTTTAGGCTTGACCCAAGAAGCGACGCGCTGAACAGGGATCGGTGCATGATAGTCCCGGTGTGGATGTGGGTAGCGGCCGCGATACTGGCTGTCGTCGTCGCGGCTGAGGTCGTGCTGACCCGGCGCTCCGGCCTGACCTCGGCGGGCGGCTCGTCCCGGGTCCGCCAGGCCGTGCTGTGGGTCGGCGTGTACGTGGGCCTGGCCATCCTGTTCGGGCTGGGCCTGGCCATGACCTCCGGCTGGGAGCCCGCCGGGCAGTACTACGCCGGCTTCCTCACCGAGTA
Organism: Streptosporangiaceae bacterium; assembly: GCA_036497405.1. Classification (GTDB taxonomy): domain Bacteria; phylum Actinomycetota; class Actinomycetes; order Streptosporangiales; family Streptosporangiaceae; genus Bog-532. Next base: position 12,970 of record DASXJM010000028.1, read on the forward strand.
CAGCCTGAGCCTCGACAACCTGTTCATCTTCTACGTGATCATGAGCTGGCTGGCGGTGCCGGCCGCCCGCCAGCAGCGGGTCCTGCTCTACGGCATCATCCTGGCCCTGATCCTGCGCACGGGGCTGATCGTGGCGGGCACGGCCGCGATCAACCGCTTCGACTGGCTGTTCTACCCGCTGGGCGGCTTCCTGCTGTGGACCGCGTTCGGGCTGCTGCGGGGCCGGGCCGACAACCCGGCCGAAGAGCAGCCGGGCCGGGTCCTGCGCTTCCTGCAGGAGCGGCTGACCCGGGCCAGCCACCGTCACGTCGGCCCGCCCATGCTGCTGCTGATGGCGGCCATCGCGGTGGCCGACGTGATGTTCGCCTTCGACTCGATCCCGGCCATCTTCGGCATCACCACCAAGCCGGTGCTGATCGTGGCGGCCAACGTGTTCGCGCTGATGGGCCTGCGCCACCTGTACGTGCTGCTGATCCGGATGCTGGACCGGCTGGTGTACCTGAACACCGGGCTGGCCGTGGTGTGCGCGTTCATCGGCGTCAAGCTGATCCTGGGCGCCCTCGACGACAACGGGGTCAAGTGGGCGGTGCACATCCCGACCTGGCTGTCGATCGCGATCGTGGTCGTGATCCTGGCCGTCACCGCGGTCGCGGGCTGGGCCGGTCAGGCCGCCGAGCGCCGCCGCCAGCGGCTGGCCGCCCTGGCCGACGGCCCGCTGTCCATGGGAGCGCTGCCCGGGGGGCCGCTGACCAGCGACGAACGGGCCACGCTGGAGCGGCGCTTCGCGGTCGTCGACACCGACGGCAACGGCGCCTGGCAGCGAGCCGACTGCACCCTGCTGGCCCAGCGGCTGTGCGCCGCGTTCGGCCACCCGGCCGACTCGGTGCCCGGCCAGGCGGTGGCCACCGGGCAACTGGGCCTGTTCGAGGCGCTCCTGCCGCACATGGACACCGACCACAACCAGGAGATCAGCCGCGAGGAGTTCGTCACCGGCCTCGGTCAGCTGATCACCGACCGCCCGACGTTCGACACCGCCGTGCACACGGCCGCCCTCACCCTGGTCCAGGTGGCCGACCGTGACCACAACGGGGTCCTCGACAGCGCCGAATACGCCGACCTGGCCGCCGTCTACGGCGCCGATCCCGACGAGGCCGCCGCCGCCTTCGATCGTCTCGACCTGGACCGCAACGGCGTCCTCGACACCGCCGAGCTGACCGTGGCCATCAGCCAGTTCTTCGCCAGCCGCCCCAGCGCCGAAGCCCGCGTCCTCCGCCCCGTCGGCTGACCCTCGGGCGCCCGGATCTTCCGTAACGCGATCAGGACTTCTAACCTGATCCCGTGCTGAGCGAGATAATCGTCACGGACCTGCCCGAATCGTCGGACGATCGGGGATTCAGCTTCTCGCTGACCGCTTCGCTCATCGCCGACCTGCCGATACGGGACGTTCATATCGCGGCCGTCCGCCCCGGGTGCGTCCGCGGCAATCACTATCACGCCAAAAAGACGGAACTGATCACGGTCGCCTACCGGGACGACTGGTCACTGCACTGGGACACGGGGCCAGACACACCGGTCCAGAGCAGGACCTTCGGCGGCCAGGGCGCCGTCAGTATCAGCATCCCGTTCTTGTGGTCACACGCGGTCAGGAACGACGGCCAGGAAGAACTGTTCCTGTTCAACGTGACCGACATGTCCTTTGACCGATCGATGTCCGCGGCCGACCAGGACGCCATCGTGCGCAAAGTGGTCTGAGACCAAGTGATCTGGGCAGCAATGGAGCGCACGAGTTGACCGACGCCGGATTCTCGACCTTCTCGCACATCAGCCAGTACGGGGAAAACAGCTACCAGGATCTTCCCCGAATGCTCGCGATGAGCCGCCTCTGCCTCTGGTCGCCGTCGAGTTTAATTCTGAAGTCGAAAGACTCCGGGCTGAGCCCCGAGGAATTCTTGCGCTACCTGGACATGGGTGAGATCAGGATCTTCGGCCGTCACCGGTGGATCAACGAGCCGGCCTGGCGGAACAAGCAACCATGGGCTGGCGCGGCCTGGGACGACAACATTGACGGGCGCATCCAGAAGATCTGCGCGGAAGACTCCTCGCTGCCCAAGGCGCAACGGCGAGTAGTCGTCGCCCCGCCCGAGAAGGGCGACGTGTGGGCCGAGCAATACCTTGAACAGAACCCGCAGCAGATCAAGACCTGGTCGAACATTCTCAAGAGGGCGAGCGCCCGCCAGCAGATTCCGGGCGGAAGCCTGGAGTACGCCCTGCGGAACATCGACCATCCGAGAACCGCGGTCCTGCGGATTCTGCGCGATGCCTGCAATCACGGCCAGGCGATAGCTTTCGCCGAAGTCGATGCGCCCTTCCTGACCAACGGAGTCCACAACAAGTTCCTGCGCACGCTGGCCGAGGCGCCTGTCTGGCACGAAGATGATGATGAGGACCTGCTGGCCCGACTGCCGGACAAACCTGATGCCACGGCCGAGGTCGATACCGGCCTCGGCCACCTCCTGGCTCAGATGTCCGAGATCCTCAATCAGCTGAACTCCAGCGCGGGGGCCGCGGGCGACCCGCAAGCCCTGGACAAATTCATGCGCGGAACCGGCCGGCCGGAGCTGATGCAGTGGATGAGCTCATTGTGCCGGCTCCTTGCTCGCCAGAAGGTGAAAGACCTGAACGGGAAACTGCTGGCTGAGCTGCAGACCCAGCTGGATGAGAGCCGGTACCCGGGGTTGCTGGAGACCTGGCTGTCCCGCAAGGACGAGACCGCGGTCGGGCTGGTCGGCCTGGTGTCGACGATCATCTCGACGGTCACGGACCCGTCCGGTATGGCCGCTCCCGATATCGCGAGCGCCGGGATGATCATGGGTATTCTCGCGTCGGCTTATCCGATGGGGAAAGGCCTGGCCCGCCAGCTCGGCTACGCTCCGGCCGAATTCACCGGTCCGCAGTGGCCCTTTTTGTACACCTACGGAAAGCGGGCCAGGAAAAAACAGCTGCAGGAAATCAGCGATGCCCTCAAGAAGATCGGCTCACCGGAACCTGGCCGTAGCCCAGCCGCCTCGTGAAGTCAGCGTGAGGTCAGTGCTCGTCGACGTGGAGGAGGTCCTACTGGGAGAGGAGTTTGTCCAGGCGGGCCTGGTCGACCCGGCTGACCAGGGCGGTTTCCTCCTGGCGGTCGCGGATGCACTTGGCCAGGGTGAAGGCCGAGGTGGTGCGGGGCCGCAAGGGGGTGCTCATGGCTCCCATGATCGGGCCGGGACCCGCCGGGCGCCTGAGTACAGGTACTCATCTCGGGCCGCCGTGTCGTCAGACATGACGGTCACTGGTTCTGTTGGTCCATCATGTCGCGGAGGCGGACGGTGGCGTCTTCGATGTCGGAGTGGTCGTTCTGGCCGGCGCGGACCTCGGCGGCGAGCAGGCCGCACCGGTGCACACGGGCAAAGTCCCCGTAGGGGAATGCGTACCGGGCCTTGGTGTGCTCGGAGGCCTCGGCGTCCTCACCGAGGTGCCATCGGGCGTACTCCTCCCAGCCGTGGGCTTCGATGAATTCGTTCTCGGCGCGGGTGGGCGGCCGGTGCTCGCTCCAGGCGTCCCGCCCGTCGCGGACCACGTTCCCCTTCTTGATCTGGGCCTCGGCGAACTCGAAGGCGCGATGATTCAGGCGGATGGTCATGGTCATCGGTTACCCTGCACACGGCTGGCGACGCGCCGGGCGCGCAGATCTACCCGGTTGAGGGATACGGCGGCCTGAGGTGAACCGAGGCCGCCGGCCATGCGTCAGCCCTGTTGTAGTTGCTTGGCAACGGCCAGTTAGTTCTGCGATCATGGCTG
>DASXJM010000029.1:0-13089 GCA_036497405.1 Streptosporangiaceae bacterium
GCCGGACTGGGTGTAGCTGCCGTTCCAGAGGCTGTTGATCTTCTGGTCGCCGGGGAAGGTCCAGGCCAGTTTCCAGCCGCTGAGCGAGCTGGTGCCGGTGTTGGTCACGGTGACCTGGGCCTGGAAGCCGCCCGACCACGAGTTGACCACCGAGTACACGGCTGTGCAGCCGGTGGACGGGGGCGGGGTGCCGCCGCCACCAGTGCCACCGCCACCAGTGCCTCCACCGCCGGTGCTGCCGCCACCGGAGCCGTTGACGTTGACGGCGAAGGAGTTGGTGGCCAGGCCGGCGCCGCCCTGCCAGAGCTCGAAGCCGGCCTCCACGTCGATCAGGTACCAGGACGGCTGAATGTAGCCGCGGCTGATGGCGTCGGCCACGATCTGGTCGATGTCCAGGTTGCTGACCGAGGTGGTGCCGGTGGTCATGGTGTAGGAGATGGTGTTCCAGCCCTGGTTGCCGAACCACACGTTGTAGCCGCGGCCGCCGACGGTGGCAGAACCCACCTGGGAGCCGAACGGCTGCACGCTGCCGTTGTGGTTCAGCCAGATCATGAGTTCAGCCCCGTTGGGCTGCCCCGACGTGGTGGGGGTGGTGTTGAACCAGATGTCGTAGGCCACGTCGTAGGCGCCGGTACCGGGCTGGGTGGTGTTCCAGCTGGTCGTCACCGCACCGGTGGTCATGGACGACACCGGGATCGGCAGGCCGCTGCCGCTGGTGCAGGCGCCCCAGTGGCAGCCCTGGTAGAGCGACGGGTAACCGCCGGGGGCGCCGTTGGTGGCGTTGTCGATCGAGGAGTTGGCCACGCTGAAGTCGGCGTTGCCGTCGGTGCTGATGCATTCGGAGGCGCCGGAGCCCCATTCGTTGTTCTGGACGGTGTAGGCACCTCCGGCCACGGCCTCGGTCTGCGAATTGCAGAGGGTGCTGGTGGCCGCTTGCGCTCCGGCCGGGCCGAACGCCAGCGCGGTGGCGATTGCGGCCGGCACGGCCAGCGTGGCGGTGGCCGTTGCGGTGAACTTCCTGGCCCATCTCACGCGCGAACCTCCTGTGGTGCGGGACGTCAAAGGCGGCGTCAGCGTAGGTTCGGCCCGGTGGCGGGGACCAGGATGGACCGGGCGTCCGCACCATCTTCCCAGGTCAGAGGATGGTGCGGCGAGCGGGCGGCATGAAAGGTTCATGCTGGAGGGGCAGCCATCATCCCCAGGCAGAGGAAAAGGATCACTTGTGACGTACCTGAGCGCGTTGTTCATCGGCGGAAACGGCATCATCAGCTCGGCCTGCAGCCGGCTGGCCGTGGCCCAGGGGTTTGACGTGACGCTGCTCAACCGCGGCCGGAGCACGACCCGCCCGCCCATCGACGGCGCCAAGACCCTGGTCGCCGACGCCGCCGATCCCGGGGCCATGCGGGCGGCCATCGGCGACCGGGACTTCGACGTGGTGGTCAACTTCCAGGTCTTCGACGCTCAGCGGGCCGCGGCCGACATCGAGCTGTTCTCCGGCCGGACCGGCCAGTACGTGTTCATCAGCACCGCGGCCACCTACCAGAAGCCGGTCGTGCGCATCCCGATCACCGAGTCGACTCCGCAACGCAACCCGTTCTCGCCCTACGCGCAGAACAAGATCGCCAGCGAGACGACCTACATCGAGGCCTACCGGGCCCGCGGCTTCCCGGTGACGATCGTGCGGCCGTCGCACACCTACGATCCGACCCTGATCCCGCTGGACGGCGGCTGGACGGTGATCGACCGGATGCGGCGGGGCCGGAAGACCGTGATCCACGGGGACGGGACCTCGCTGTGGACGCTGACCCACCAGGAGGACTTCGCGCGGGCCTTCACCGGGCTGCTGGGCAACCCCCGGGTCGTGGGAGACAGCGTCCACATCACCTCAGACGAGGCTCTCACCTGGGACGCGATCGCCCAGGACCTGGCCCGGGCGGCGGGCGCGGACGCCGACATCGTGCACGTGGCCTCGGCCCAGCTGGTGCGCGAGATCCCGGCCTGGGAGGGCCCGATCATCGGGGACAAGTCGTACTCGTTGGTGTTCGACAATGCGAAGATCAAGCGGCTGGTGCCCGGCTGGACGGCGACGATCCCGTTCTGGCGCGGGGCCCGGGAGATCGTGGCCTGGTACGACGCCCACCCTGAGCACCAGGTGGTCGATCCCGATCTCGACCAGACTCTGGACCGGGTGGCGGCCGCGGCCGGGTGAGCCCGTTCGAAGGCGCCTGATTACCTGGGACCCCGGCCGGGCAGGCCGTACCGGATGTCCAGCAGCTCCTGCCGGGCCAGGATGGACCGCAGTTCGCCGGTCTCCTGGTCGGGGTACTGCGTGAGCAGGGCGGCGAAGTCGCAGCGCTCGGCCGGGGTCGAGTAGGCGGACAGCTCACGGCACAGCCGGGTGTGGTCCTTGCGATTCATGAAGACCTCGCCGGGCAGGAACGGCGAGTAGCCCAGGGCCATCAGGCCGGGGAGCAGCAGGAGGTTGCCCGGCAGGTGCCCCCGCATCAGCAACCCGGGGATGATGAGGGTGATGCCCAGCAGCGCGCACCGCCAGCGCGGGTTACGGACCGCCCGCAGCACCCCGACCATCGTCAGCAGGAAGCCGGTCCGCACCGCCCGCCGCAACCGGCCCGGGCGCCGGGGCACCGGCACGTAGACCACCCGCTCGGTGGATGAACTCCAGACCACCCGGTCCCGCTTCATCGCAGCCTCCGGCCCTGTGCCCGCCCTCTGCGTCATTTCAGGGTACGCCGCGCGCGCCGGTTTGACCCGAGGGTGACGCGGCAGGATATTTGGTCGCTGATCACTTCAGAGACGATGTGTTCAGGAGGGGCACGTGGTGATAGAAGAGGTTCCGGACACGGGCCGGGCGGTGCAAGTGGCCGAGCGGCTCGAGGTGGACAACCCCGACTGGGTGATCATGTATGGCTCGTACAGCCGGGAGTACGTGGCGTTCCCGGTCTATCCGGACGCGCCGGACAACAGCTACTGCAGCGCCAAGGATCCGGCCCAGCTGGATGACCACATCCGCGAGACCGAGCGCCGCCACGGACGGGTCAGGTTAGCCGCCGGCCCCGCCGTCCACATCGCCCGCGCCGCCGCTGGCTTCTGTATCCGGAAATGCCGCGGTGGCGCGGCGACTGTGAATACCGTCACTTCGCGCAAATACGCAGGTAGCGGACTTATCGCTTTTTTGGGCTCAGTTATTGCTGGACCGGGGCAAGCTTCTTTTCTAGGGTGACGACGGGGGCCGCACCGGACCACCGCCAAAGGAGCCCCGTGGACGCGACTCGGGAAGCGCCAGACATTCTCTCGGGTGAATTCTCAGCCGACCCCTATTCCGCCTACCAGCTCATGCGAGACGATTTTCCGCTGATCTGGCACGAGGCGATGCAGAGCTACATCATCTCCCGTTATGAGGACGTGTCCCGGGCCTTTCGGGACCAGGTGTTCACCACCGCCAACTACGACTGGCAACTGGAGCCGGTGCACGGCAAGACCATTCTCCAGCTCAGCGGGCGGGAGCATTCTCTGCGCCGGGCCCTGGTCGCGCCCGCTTTTCGCGGCAGCGAACTGCAGGAGAAATTCGTGCCGGTCATCGAGCGCAACGCGGCCGAGCTGATCGACGGGTTCCGCGGGGCCGGCCGGGCCGATCTGGTCGCGGATTTCGCGACCCATTTCCCGATCAACGTGATCGTGGACATGCTGGGCCTGGACCGGGCCGATCACCAGCGATTCCATCGCTGGTACACGTCGATCATCGCGTTCCTGGGCAACCTCAGCCAGGATCCCGCGGTCACCGCGGACGGGCTGCGGACCCAGCAGGAGTTCGCCGCCTACATGATCCCGGTCATCCAGGAGCGGCGAGCCCATCCCGGCGACGACCTGCTGTCCAACCTCTGCCAGGCCGAGATCGACGGGGTCCGGATGAGCGACGAGGACATCAAGGCGTTCTGCAGCCTGCTGCTGGCGGCGGGCGGGGAGACCACCGACAAGGCCATCGCCAGCGTGTTCGCCAACCTGCTGCAGCACCCCGATCAGCTGGAGGCGGTCCGGTCCGATCGCAGCCTGATCGGCCCGGCGCTGGCCGAGACCCTGCGCTACAGCCCGCCGGTGCACATGATCATGCGCCAGCCCGCCGCCGACGTCACGCTGTCGGGCGGGACCATCCCGGCCGGCAGCACGGTCACCTGCCTGATCGGGGCGGCCAACCGGGACGGCAGCCGGTACGCCCACCCCGAGCGGTTCGACATCTTCCGCACCGACCTGGACACCCCGAACGCGTTCTCGGCCGCCGCCAACCACCTGGCCTTCGCGCTGGGGCGGCACTTCTGCGTGGGCGCGCTGCTGGCCCGGACCGAGGTCGACGTGGGCCTCAATCAGCTGCTGGACGCCATGCCCGACGTGCGGCTGGACCCCTCGTTCCAGCCTGCCGAGCAGGGCGTGTTCACCCGCGGCCCCGGCTCGCTGCCGGTGCTGTTCACCCCGGGAGCAGCCAGCTAAACGGGGCCGGCCGGGCTGAACGTGACCGGCAGGGTGAACAGGCCCCGCATCCACAGCGACGGCCGCCACTCCAGCGATGCGGCCGGGACCCCCAGCTCCACGTCCGGGACCCGGTCGAGCAGGACCTCGACCGCGGTCCGGGCCATGACCTCGGCCAGCTCGGGGGCCGGGAACGGGCAGCCGTGCTCGCCGTGCCCGAAGGACATGTGGGCCCGGTTGCGGCCCGAGTCGGCGAACGAGCGCGGGTGCACCTGGGGGTCGATGTTGGCCGCCGCCAGGCCGAGGACCAGCAGGTCACCGCGGCGGATGCGCTGGCCGCCCAGCTCGCAGTCCTGGACCGCGAACCGGCCCACGAAGTTCTGGGTCGGGGTGTCCTTCCACAGCACCTCGTTCAGGGCCTGGTCCGCGCTGCTGCGGCCGCCCTGCAGGGTGAGCGAGAACTGGTCGTCGATCAGCATCAGCCGCAGCGTGTTGCCGATCCAGTTGGCCGTGGGCTGCTGGGCCGCGGCCATGACCACCAGCAGGTCGATGATGATCTCGTCGTCGGTCAGCCCGGCCGGGTGCGCGATCAGCCGGGACGGCACGTCCGGCCCGGGCTCGGCCCGCTTGGCCTGGACCAGGTCCTGGACCCGGGCGAAGTTCCGGGCGTGGGCGGCGTTGGCCTTCTCGGCCACGTCGAGGGAGTCGGCGATGTCCCGGACCAGCTCGGCGGTCTCGCTGCCGGGGATGCCGAACAGCGCGGCCACCACCCGCATCGGGATCTGCTGGGCGTAGCCGGCGACCAGGTCGGCCCGGCCCGCCGGGGCGAACTGGTCGATCAGCGCGTCGCAGACCTGCTCGCAGACGGACCGGAGCACGGTGCGGTCGACGGCGTCGAGGGCGTCCCCGATGGCCCCGGCCCGGCGCTGGTGCTCGCCACCCTCGGCGAACATCACCGACGGGGTCCAGCCCACGAACGGCATCAGCGGCCAGTCGGCCGGGACGTGGTCCCACTGGTTCCAGCGCCGCACGTCGCGGGCGAACATCTGCGGGTTGCTGGTGACCTGGTGCAGTTCGCGGTAGCCGAGCACGTACCAGGCGGGCACGTCGCCGTCGAGCAGGATCGGGGCCACGCCGCCGAACCGGGACCGCAGGGACCGGTACAGCTCGGCCCGGTCCCCGGCCAGCGCGGAGCCGTAGAAGCGGACGGGCTCGGGGGGTGATGCGATGTCGGTCACCGGACGGTCTCCTCGGACAGATGGGTGAGGTACTGGACCAGGGTGATCAGCACGGACTTGGCCGAGTCCCGCTGGCGGGCGTCGCAGTCGATGAGCGGCACGTCGCCGGGGAGTGAGAGCGCGTCCCGGACCTGGTCCAGCCCGGGCGGCGCCGGTTCGAACCGGTTGACCGCGACCACGAACGGCATCTGGTGGTGCTCGAGCCGGTCGATCGCGTACCAGGAGTCGGCCAGCCGCCTGGTGTCGACCAGCACGACCGCGCCCAGGCTGCCCGCGAACAGCTGGTCCCACAGGTACCAGAACCGTTCCTGGCCCGGCGCGCCGAACAGGTACAGGACCCGCTGCTGATCGAGGGTGATGCGGCCGAAGTCGAACGCCACCGTGGTGGTGTGCTTGTCCCCGACCCGGCTGCCGTCGTCGACGCCGACGCTGGCCTCGGTCATGACCTCTTCGGTGCTCAGCGGGGCGATCTCACTGACCGCGCCGACCATCGTGGTCTTGCCCACGCCGAACCCGCCGACGACGACGATCTTGAGCCCGTGGCTGGCCGTCCGGTGCAGCGGGCGGTAACGGCCCGCCGCCGGGGCCAGCTCAGAGCTTCTGGAGCCCAACGAGCACCTGCTTCAGCATGTCGGCGTCGGGCAGCTGGGCCCGCGCCGTGGTGGTGACCGGCGACCGCCGGACCGTGATGCTGCCCTGGTCGAGCAGGTCGCGCAGCAGCACCTTGGTCACGCTGACCGGCAGGCCGAGCACGGCCGAGACCTCGACCACGGCCATCGGGTTCCGGCACTGGCCCAGGATCTTCACGTGCTCGGACTGCATGCCCGGCACCGGGTCCCGCTCGGCCACGATCAGGGACACCAGGTCGAAGGGGTCGTCGTCGCCCAGGGTCCGGCCCCCGGTCACGGTGTAGAGCCGGTCCGGGTTCTCCTGGTCGACCGAACGCGGGCTCATGGCGCCGGGTTCGGCCGCCGGTGCCGCGGGGCCGCGGTCAGGTAGCCGCCGATCTGCTCCACCAGCTCGTTCATGGTGTGGCCGATCAGCCCGACGTCGGCTTCGTCGTCGGCGATCACGGTCAGGTGCGCGCCTTCGCCGGCCGGGACGATCAGCAGCAGGCCGCCGGGAAACTCCACCATGGACTGACCCGAGCCCACCCCGGCCAGCCCGAACTCGGCCGACGCGCTGATGGCCAGGCTCTGGATGCCGGACGCGATCGCGGCCAGGTGGTCGGCCTGGTCGACGGTGAGCCCGGAGGTGAACGACAGCCGCAGGCCGTCCTTGGACAGGACCAGGACGTGCCGGACCGACGGGGTCTTGTCGCGCAGGCCTTCCAGCAGCCAGTCCACGTCGCGGTCGTTCATGGGAATCGAATCTGCGCTGGTCATCGGGATCCTCACTGCGATTCTGGGCCGGCCGGGGGCGGGGGCGTGGGACCGCCGCGGTTACGCTCCCCGGTCTGCCGGAACGCGGCGAACCGGGCCGACCGGTCGGCCGGAGCCGGGGCGCTCGACGGCGGGGGTCCCTGGGTTCGGACGGCGGCGGCCAGGGTGGCCCCGCGGGGCCGCTTCGGCATATCCGGCCCGGCGGCGGGCGCGGCCAGCACCGGCTCGGACTCGGGCTCGGGTCCAACCGTGGGCCCGGCGGTGGGCCCAGTGGCGGGCGCGGGCAGGATCGGCTCGGACCCGGCGGCGGCCGGGCTCCGGTCCGGCCCGGTATCGACCCGGGGCTGGGCGATCAGCTGGCGCGGGACCATGACCACCACCCCGCTGCCGCCACGCGACGACGGCCGGAAGTTCACGGTCAGGCCGTAGCGGTGGCCCAGCCGGCCGACCACGGCCAGGCCCATCCGGGTGCCGGGCAGGGTGGTCAGGTCGAACGACCGCGAGACCAGGTCCTCGGCCCGCTGGCGTTCGCGTTTGCGCATGCCCAGGCCGCTGTCCTCGATGGTGACGACCACGCCGACGTCCTCGTCCTCGACGTACAGGTGGACCTCGGAGCCGTGGGCCGAGAACGCGGCCGCGTTGTCCATCAGCTCGGCCAGCGCGTGCATCACGCCTTCGGCGGCGTAGCCGGCCACCGCGGCCGTGCTGACCGAGTGGACCCGGATGCGCTGGTAGGCGTCGATCCGGCCCATGGCCCCGCGCAGGATGGATTCCATCGGGATCGGCTTGGTCCAGCGGCGGCCGGACCGGCCCCCGGCCAGCAGCGCGACGCTGTCGGACAGCCGGCCCAGCTGGGACACCCGGTGGTCCAGCTCCATCAGGTCGGCGAGCACCTGGCCGTCACTGTGCCGGTTTTCCAGTTCGCGCAGCTCGGCCAGCATGCGCGTGGTCTGGGCCTGGATCCGGGCCGCGGCGCTGGCGCAGGCGGCCATGGCCGCGGCCCCGCGCCGTTCCGCGGCCGCGACCTCCTCGGCCACCCCGGTCAGCAGGCCGCGGACGGCGGCCTCGCCGGGGTCGGGGATCGTGGCCAGCGCGTCGCCGGCCGAAGCGCCGTCGTGCAGCTGGTCCAGGATCGCGGGCAGGGTCTGCCGGGACAGCTGGGCCACCGCGGCCTCCAGGCTGGCCCGGGCGGCCCGGTCGTCGGCGGCCCGCTGCTCGGCCGCGCCGACCTCGTAGGCGACCTGGTCGAGCAGGGACCGGACCGCCGGGCTGGCCGGTTGCGGCATCCCGCCCACCGCCGCGTCGGCGGGCACGCCCCCGGTCAGCCGCCCGACCAGGGCGGGCACGGTCACCTCGGCGACCTCGGCCAGTTCGCGGCGGAGCCGGTCGGCGTCGGCCCCGGCCGCGCCGATCAGCCCGCGAGTTCGGTGCGCCGTCTCGGCGTAGTAGACCAGGCCGGCCAGGGCCAGGGAGAGCACGGCCGCGACCGCTCCGGCCCCCCAGGCCGTGGGGTGCCGGAGCGTGTCCGGGGCGTGCAGGACCGCCCACCAGGCTCCGGCCCCGGTGGCGGCCAGGGCGGCCAGCAACACGAGCACGGCGTGCTGGGCGGCGGTGCGGTCGACGCGTGGCGGATAGGCCACGGCAGGTGCTGACATCGGTGCTGGTCCTCGCGGGCGGTGCGGGCAGGAACGGCCAGTTCGCGGCGCTGGCATGGCCGCGATCACGCAGGCAGGAAATACACGTGCGTCAGGCCTGCCATCGGCGCAGCAAACAGCAGGTATTAGCGGCGGCGCAGGCAACCAATTCAATGCGGAACCGTTGGCTAACCCGGGCGATTAGCACCTTGAGGACCATACCGGACAGGCCATTTCGTGGCAAGGACCAATGATTTTTATCGAAGGTTGGGATAACGGCTTCACGGCGCTGACCGGGCCATTCACCAGTGTTCGATTCAAAAGAACTCAGCCCTGAGTCCGATCACCCGGAACGGCGTCACGGACCGTTACTTTAATTCGCCGGAGTTGGCCGGGGACCGCGTTTTACCAGGTCGCAATCGCGGGGCAAACTGGGGCAAGCCCTGATATTTATCGGCAATGAGTAACGCCTGACCACTGGCTTTAACTCAGCGTGAGAGCGGCACCGAGCGGCCGGGGCGCGACCGTCGATAGCCGAACGAAATGCCGAAAGGTAAACACCGCGGAGATAGCGCAGATCGACCCGGTCGCGGTCCGAGGCAGCGGGGCCGGCAGCTGGGCGCCGGCCGCCACGGTGCGGGCGTCCAGGATCACGGGGACCGAGACCCTGGACGCGGGCGCGCGTGCGCAGCCGGTGAGCAGCCCGGCCAGGGCCACCCCGGCCAGCACCGTCAGCAGAAGCGCGATCCTGCGCACGGAACCAGTATCGCTTCGGCTGAGGGCCGGACCTGGCGAAGAGACCTTCCATATGGGTTGAGCGCTGGCGTCCCGGGCAGCTCAGGAGTGAAGGGGGCGCTATGAGAGAGGACATCCCGCCGCGGTCGTACGGGCCGCTCATCGAGACCAGCGTGCAGGTCGTGACCTGGAACGTCTGGGGGCGGTACGAGTCATGGGAGGACCGGGAGGCCGCGATCGTGGCCACCCTGCGCGGTGCGGATCCGGACCTGGTCGTGCTCAGCGAGTCCTGGGCCAAGGACGGCGACAGCCAGTGCGCCCGGCTGGCGGGGCCACTGGGGCTGCCGCACCACGCGTTCAGCGGGGTGACGGCCGAGGAGGACCCGGCCGCCCGGTCCGGGGTGGGCATCCTGTCGCGCTGGCCGATCCGGGAGCAGGCGGAACTGGCGTTCGGCGGGGCTCGGGTGCAGTATGCCGAGGTGGCGGGTCCGCGCGGCCCGATCCAGGTGTACGGGCTGGTCATGGACGCCTGGTGGTTCGACGAGAGCCAGACCCGGCAGGACGCGGTCCGCGGCCTGCTCGGCCACGCCGGCCAGCATCAGGACCCGCAGGTGCCGCTGGTCGTGGCCGGGGACTTCAACGCCGACCCCGACAGCGACGAGATCCGCATGGTCACCGGGCGGACGGCGGCGCCCGCGCCCGGGCTGTCGTTCTACGACGCCTGGGAGGTGGCCGGGACGGGACCGGGCCACACCTGGTCCAACGCCAACCCGCGGGCGACCCGGTTGCTGTGGCCGGACCGCCGGATCGACTACATCTTCGCGGCCGCCCCGCGGCGCGGCGGCGCCGGTCATCCGCGGCAGGCCGCGCTGCTGGGCTCAGAGCCGGTCGGCCCAGTCCAGCCGTCCGACCACTACGGCGTGCAGGCCCGCCTGCGCTACTGACCAGCCCAAACTCGTCCGGTTTGGGTGATGGCCAGGTGACGCTTGGTGACTTATGGTGCTGGAGTCAATACTTTCTGCACCCGGCCGCCCGCGCCGGGCCGAGCCGAGACGGAGCGCCGATGACCACCCTGACCGCGACCAAGTTCCCGACCCCGGACGGTGCCGACACCGCGCTGGCCAAGCTGGAAGAACTGCAGAGCCAGCGGCTCATTCAGGTCGTCGACGCCGCCGTGGTCCGCTGGGAGCCGGGCCACAAGAAGCCCCGGACCCGTGAACTGCACAACAACGCGGGCGCGAGCGCGATGGGGGGCGGCTTCTGGGGGCTGCTGCTGGGGCTGATCTTCTTCGTCCCCATCCTGGGCCTGGCCATCGGCGCGGCCACCGGGGCCCTGCTCGGCTCCATGAACGACGTCGGCATCAGCAAAGAGTTCATCAGCAGCGTCCGGGAGAAGATCACGCCCGGGACGTCGGCCCTGTTCCTGCTCAGCTCGGACGCGGTGCTGGACCGGGTCCGGGACGAGTTCAAAGGCACCGACGCCGAGCTGATCACCACCAGCTTGTCAGCCGACCAGGAGCAGAAGCTCCGCCAGGCCTTCGCCACCGACGAGGGCTGACCGGCGCGCCGGGGTGGCCTCGGCCGGGCCGGGGCGACCCCCCGCATAGAGTGCCGGTGTGGCTGAGGATGTACAGCATTTCCAGGGGCGGGACGGGATCAAGCTGGCCTACCGGGAGACCGGGCAGGGGCGGACGCTGATCCTGTTCCACGGGTTCACCGGCACCGCCCGGGTGAGCTGGATCGGGACCGGGCTCGCGGACCGGCTCGCCGACCGCGGTTATCGCGTGGTCATGCCGGACCTGCGCGCCCACGGGGAGAGCGCCCGGCCCCACGACGCCGCGGCCTATCCCCCGGATGTGCTGGCCGACGACGGGCTGGCGCTGATCGACGAGCTGGGGGTGGAGGACTTCGACCTGGCCGGATACTCGCTGGGGGGCCGGACCGTGGCCCGGCTGCTGGCCCGCGGGGTCAGGCCGGGCCGGGCCGTGATCGGCGGGCAGGGCTTCGAAGCGGTGGTGCACACCGAAGGCCGGGGCGGACGGCTGCGCCGGGTCCTGACCGGGTTCGGCACGTTCGAGCCGGGGTCGCCGGAGCAGGCCATGGAGAACTGGATCACGTCCAGCGGCGGTGACCCGGAGGCACTGGTCCGGGTGCTCGACACCTTCGTCGGTACGCCACCGGAGGTGCTGGCCGCCATCGACGTGCCGACGCTGGTGCTGACCGGGGCAGGCGACGGGCACAACGACACGGCCCGGGCGCTGGCCGAAGCCCTCCCCCACGGCCGCTACATGATGGTGCCGGGCGACCACCTGACCGCGGTCGGGACGCCCGAGTTCGAGACCGCGATGATCAGCTTCCTGACCGGGCCCGAGCCCGGGCTGACGGCCGGCTAGCCGGACCGGTCAGTCGGTCGGCTGCTCGATCAGCTGGGCCAGGTAGAGCTGCTCGCCGAGCGTCTCGACCAGCTTGAGCTGGGTCTCCAGGTAGTCGATGTGGCCCTCTTCGTCGGCCAGGATGTCCTCGAAGAGCTTGGCGCTGGTGATGTCGGAGACGCTGCGCATGTACTCACCGCCGCGGCGGAGCCGGTCGACCGCCTCGACCTCGACGGCCATGTCCGACTCGAGCATCTGCGTGATGGTCTGGCCGATACGCAGCGGGAACAGGCGCTGGTAGTTGGGCAGCCCGTCCAGGAACAGGATCCGCTCGGTGAGGATCTCGGCGTGCCGCATCTCGTCGATGGACTCGGCCTTGGTGTGCTGGGCCAGCTTCACCCAGCCGAAGTTCTCCTGCATCTTGGCGTGCAGGAAGTACTGGTTGATGGCCGTGAGCTCCGCACTGAGCTGCTCGTTCAGGAACTCGATGACCTGCTTGTCGCCGCGCATCCGCCCACCCTAGTGAATGAAGCCAACCGGGTCACGTTGGTCAGGCGACCCGGAGCGCGGCCAGCGGGCAGCGGGCCTCGATCAGGCCCTCGATGCGGTCGTGGCAGGTGCCACAGCCGGTGCCGGCTTCGGTCGCGTCCGAGACCGCGTCCACGGTCTCCGCGCCCGCATCGATCGCCGCGTTGACCTCGTCGACGCTCACGGCGCAGCAGATGCACGCGAACACGCTGGTCCTCTCCCGGGGGGTCAAAGCTATGGTTAGGCTAACCTAACTCTGGCCTGAGGGAAAGGGTTCGCGGAAAGGTCGGGCGGCTCGCGGGACGGCTAGCGGGACGGCTGGGCGTCAGCTGGACCGTCAGGCGGGCCGTCAGCTGGGCCGTCCGTTGGGCCGTCAGCGCGCGGCGAGGAGTGGCCGGGCTGGACCTTGCGCCAGCGGGCCTCGCAGCAGGAGAAGGCGCCGAACAGGACCAGCCCGATGGCCACCACCAGCAGCAGCCACGGGCCGAGCGGGGTCCGGGTCAGGGCCCGCAGGGCCGAGTCGATCCCCTTGGCCTGCTGGGGCTTGACCTCCGCGGCCGCGATGATGAGGAAGACCCCGGCGGTGACGAAGATGGTGCCGCGGGCCACCCCGCCGACCCGCCCGAGCCAGGTCACGACCTGCAGGGTGCGGTGGCTCATGGCCGCGGTGTTCAGCTTCTCCAGGAACTTCTTGGTGATCGACGACCAGGCCATGAAC
>DASXJM010000030.1:0-3187 GCA_036497405.1 Streptosporangiaceae bacterium
GCGCCGACAAGCGTGGTCTTACCCACGCCGAAGCCCCCGGCCAGCAAGATCTTGATGGCGCGATGCTGGCCAGGGCTCCGTGGGCGCCCGCCGACGGGATCAGAGACCCCGTAGTCCATTGAGGACCTCCCTGAGAGTGTGCTTGTCGATCCGCTCGGCCATCACGACCGGGGTGCGGATCATGACCAGGCCGAGCTCCCGCAGGTCGGCGAGGATGATCCGGACCACGCCGAGCGGGAGATCGACGTCCGAGGCGATATCCGCCACGGTGGTCGGCGCGCGGGCCAGTTGAAGGACGCTCATGTGCTCGGGGGCCAGCGAGCCGGGATCCGTGATCGCGGTCTGCGTCGCCTGGACGGTCGCCACTAGGTCGAACGACTCCCCGGTGTGCCTGGTCCGGCCCTGGGTCAGGGCGTAAGGCCGGACTACCGGCCCGGCCTCGGCGTCTAGCCACCGTTCATCGTTGGACGGCATGGCTTATTAGCCCCAGCCGCTCAGCGCGGACGCGCGCGTGTTGACCCGGATGTGCTCACCGGTCCTGCGGACGAGGATGGCCATCTCGTAGGCCACCAGGCCGAGGTCGGCGGTCTGCTCGGCGATGACGGCCAGGCAGGTACCGCTGCCCGCGGCCGAGGTCAGCAGGAATCCCGACTCCATCTCGATGATCGTCTGCCGGACCCCGCCGCCGTTGCCGAAGTGCCTCGCGGCCCCGCGGGCCAGCGACTGGAACCCGGCCGACAGCGCGGCCAGGTGCTCCGCGTCGTCGCGGCCCAGCGACTGCGACGCACCGAGCGCCATCCCGTCCTGGGACAGGATGACCGCCTTGGTCACGTGCCCGACCCGGCGCACGAGGTCGTCGAGCAGCCAGTCGAGCTGGCCGACGCCTCCGGCCGTGCCGGCGTCATGATCCATCGGAACCCCCACGTGCCTCCTCACTCGCGGATGAATTGCGGGCATCGCCGGGAGCCGTGCCCGGCCCGGCGCCGGCGGGTGAACCGGGGCCCGCGCCCGGCGACTCACCCGTAGCCTGCTCGGCTATCCGCTGTGACCGGCCCTCTTGCCAGCCGCGCTGCAGCGCCGACATAGTCTGCCGGATCTCAGCCGGGCTTGGACCCTGAGACCCCGAAGAGCCCGGTGACCCAGGAGATCCGTAACCGCCGCCGGACGCCCCGCTGCTGGCCAGCGTCGTGCGCCGCGGTGGCGGGTCGTCCCTGAGCTGGGGAGCCAGGCTGGCCTGCTTGACCCGGCGCGGCAGCCCTTTGTAATCGCCGTTGGCCTCCGCCTCGGATGGAGACGATCCCGCAGGCCCGTTCGGCCCTCCAGGCCCGGCCGCACCCGGTACGGCGGGCAGCGGCCCGGTCTCCCGGGCGATTGCCCACGGCGGCCCGGAAGCCTGCCCCGGACGCGGTGGGGCGACCGGGGTCATCGGAGTGACCGGCCCCGCCGACGCCGCGGGCCTCGCTGGCCCTGCTGGCTCCGCTGGCCCGCCCGGTCCCGGTGCCGCGGTCCGCCCGCCGGGTGCGCCCGGCGTGTTGTGCAGCGTCCAGCCCGGGAAGGGCGCGAGCTGGTCGGGATAGGACGCGCCGCCGGTCGGGAAGGGCGTCGAGCCCGGGCCCGCGAACGGCGACGCGCCGGCCGCCGGATACGGCGGCGACGCGATGTAGGCCCCGTTACCCGGGGATGGCGTGCCCGGCCCGGACGTCTCGTCCGGTGTCTCGGGCTGCCGCCGCGACGTGAACACGTCGAAGGAGGACGCTGGCATGCCGAACGGCACCGGGCCCGCGTCAGCCGGCGACTGTGCTGATGACTGGCCCGGGCCGCCTCGGATCCCCGGCTGATCGTGGTGTCGCCTGGGCAGCTCGTCCGGCTCATGGCCGACCGAGCCGTTCGTCGCGCCGAGGGCGGGCGCGGCGTGCGCGCCGCGTTCCGGCCGCTCCGGCCGCTCCGGCCGCTCCGGCCGCCCGGGGACGCTCCCCTGGGAGCGGCGCAGTGCCCCGGAGATGCGCACCCCCGGTGCCTGGCCGAGCTCGGTCATGCCGCCGAGATCGGTAAACCCGGAGCCGGATCCCTGGCCGGCCAGCTCGCCCGGGATGGCGGGCCTCGAAGGGCCCGAAGGGCCCGGCGGGACGGTGTGGTTACCGTTGGCGGTGAGCTGAGCCATGGCGGGTTCGCCGGGCAGCCCGGTCCTGAACGCCTCCTCGGCCACCACCAGCTGCGGCGGTATCAGCACGATGGCGGCCGTGCCGCCGTAGGGCGAGGCCTTCAGCGTGACCCGGATCCCGTGCCGCTTGGCCAGCTGGCTGACCACGAACAGGCCGAGCTGCTCACTGTCGGACGGGTTGAACTCGGGCGGGTTGGCCAGCCGGTCGTTCAGCTCGGCCAGCCGGGTCGGGCTCATCCCGAGCCCGCGGTCCTCGACCTCGATCACGAACCCGTTGGCGACCGTGTCCCCGGACACTCGTACCGAGGTATAAGGCGGCGACAGCGTGGTGGCGTTCTCGATCAGCTCGGCCAGCAGGTGGATGACGTCCGCGACGGCCGAACCAGCCAGCGCGGCCTGGCTCCGGGTCGCGACGGAAACCCGCGCGTAGTCCTCGACCTCGGCGATGGCGCCGCGCATGACGTCGACCATCCGGACCGGGGAGCTCCAGCCCCGGCCGGGCGGCGCGCCGGCCAGGATGACCAGGCCTTCCGCGTGACGGCGCATGCGCGTGGTCAGGTGGTCGAGGCGGAACAGGTCGTCCAGCGCCTCCGGGTCGGTGGCCCGCCGCTCCATCTGGTCCAGCAGGGAGAGCTGCCGGTGCAGCAGCGACTGGCTCCGCCGGGCCAGGCTGCGGAACACGTCGTTGAGCCCCTGCCGCAGCCGGGCCTCTTCCACCGCGGCCCGGATGGCGGTCTGCCGGACCAGGTCGAACGCCTGCCCCACCCGCCCGATCTCGTCACGGCCGATCCGCAACGCGGGCGCCTCGGCGTTCACGTCGACGTTCTCGCCGCGCCTGAGCCTGCCCACCACGTCCGGCAGCTGGTTCTCGGCGAGCTGGAGGGCATTGCGCTCCAGGCCACCGAGGCGGCGGATGATGCTGCGCGCGACCAGGATGGTCACCGTGATGGTGAGGAGCAGCCCGATCAGGCCGATGGCGCTGGTGACCGCGACCTTGGTCCAGGCCGAATGGCTGATCCGGTGGTC
>DASXJM010000031.1:0-5108 GCA_036497405.1 Streptosporangiaceae bacterium
GGCTGGCTGCCGGTGGCCAACGACGACGCGGGCGCGCCCGGCACCGAGATCGAGGCCCTGGCCCAGAACGGCCGGTGCCCGGGCGACCCGGGCCTGCAGCCGGTGAACCAGAGCTCGGACAGCACGCACAGCGTGTTCTACTCCACCAACCTGCGCAGCTGCTACGGGTACATGGATTCGGTCGGGGCGGACACCGTGGCCGAGTTCGCGGTGCCGTGGTGGTGGCGGACCGACTTCACCCCCAGTCTGCGGCCGGGCCAGGCCGCCGACCTGATCATCAACGGGGTGATCGGGTCGGCCGACGTGTGGGTCAACGGGCACGAGGTCGCGACGGCCAGCACGGTGACCGGGGCCTACTCACAACAGTCATTCGATATCAGTAATGACCTCCGGCCCGGCCTGAACTCGCTGGCGATCGAGGTCAACCCGAACAATCCTCAGACCATGTTCACCCTCGACGATGTGGACTGGAATCAGATCCCGCCGGACAACAACACCGGTATCCAGTTCCCGGTCCAGCTGGCGGTGGCGGACGCGCTGGCCGTCGGCAACGCCCGCGTCGTGCAGAACAACACCGCCAGCCTGAGCCGGTCGGCGCTGACCGTGAAGACCGACGTCAGCAACGACGGCGGCACCGCCCGGAGCGGGCTGGTGGCGGCCACGATCAGCCCGCCCGGCCATGGCCCGGCGATCAAGGTCGCGCAGAACGTGACCGTGCCGGCCCACACCACCAGGACGGTGAGCTTCGCGCCGGGCCGGTACCCGGCCCTGACCATCGCCCACCCGCAGATCTGGTGGCCCTACCAGCTGGGCGGCCAGCCGCTCTACACGCTGCGGACCTCGGTGTCGCAGGGCGGGGCGGCCCTGAACTCCACCAGCGAGGAGTTCGGGATCAGGAACGTCACCTCCTACCTGACCAGCGGCACGTCCCCAGGCGCACCGAACGGAGCCCGGGCCTTCACGATCAACGGCGTGCCCATCGTGATCCGCGGCGGCGGCTTCTCGCCGGACATCTTCCTGCACTACTCGGCGGCCGACATCGCCAAGCAGATCGCGCTGATGAAGAACATGGGCGTCAACACCATCCGCCTCGAAGGCCACATCATGCCGGACGACTTCTTCCGGCAGATGGATCAGGCCGGCATCCTGATCAACGCCGGCTACCAGTGCTGCGACGCCTGGGAGCTGCAATCCAGCGGGCTGACCAGCCCGGCCGACTACCAGGTCCTGCGGAACTCGGCGCTGACGATCGGCACCGAACTGCGCAACCACCCCAGCGTGTTCAGCTTCCAGTGGAGCGACCAGCCGCCCCTGGCCGAGCAGGAGTCGGTGACGCTGGCCGCCCTGGCCCAGGCCGACTTCGACGATCCGGTGATCTCCTCGGCCGAGTACAACAGCAGCCCGCAGCTCGGGCCTTCGGGTGAGAAGGAAGGGCCGTACAACTGGGTACCGCCCGACTACTGGTACGACACCACGCACTACGCCACCGACGACTCCACCCAGACCAACGCGGGCGGCTCGTGGGGACTCGACAGCGAGCAGAGTGCGGGCGACACCATCCCCACCGCGGACTCGCTCAACCGCTTCATGTCCCCCGCCGACCTGTCGGACCTGTGGCAGCAGCCGGACGCCAACCAGTACCACCTGAACTATGAGCCCAAGTGCAGCGTGGGCTACTCGTTCGGGACCTTGTGCAAGTTCGACACCGCGCTGACCAGCCGGTACGGCTCCTGGTCGAGCCTGAGCCAGTACATCGAGCTGGCCCAGGCCCAGAACTACGAGAACACCCGGGCCCAGTTCGAGGCGTTCATCGACCACTCCACCAACAAGCCGGTGCCGTCCACCGGGACGATCTACTGGCAGCTCAACAAGGGCTGGCCCAGCCTGCTCTGGAACCTGTACGGCAGCGACGGCGACCAGGCCGGCGCCTACTTCGGCACCCAGGAGGCCAACCGGTCCCTGCACGCGCTGTACGCGCTGGACAACGGGACCGTGACCCTGGACAACCTGTCGGGCGTGCGGCAGGCGGGCCTGTCCGTGCAGGCCAAGGTGTACAGCCTGGGCGGGAAGCTCCTCGACCACCAGACCGCGGGCGGGATCACCCTGGCCAGCCAGCAGGTCCGCAACCAGGTGCTGACCCCCAAGGTGCCCACGTCGGCCCAGGCCCAGGTGTACTTCGTCGAGCTGGTGCTGAGCCAGCACGGGAAGGTGGTGGACCGCAACGTCTACTGGCTGTCCACCGTGCCGGACGTGGTCAACTGGGCCAAGACGCTGGGCCAGCCGTCCGGGGTGATGACCCAGTACGCCAACCTGAAGGCGCTCCAGACGCTGCCCGCGTCCTCGGTGACGGCCACGGCGGCCACCAGCCGGCGGGCCGGACCGGACGGGCACGATCTCACCAGCCGGGTGACGATCACCAACACCTCCGCGTCGACGGTCTCGTTCCTGCTCCGGGCGGACGTGCGGCGGGGCACCGCGTCCGGTCAGGTGCGGGCGGGCGACAGCGAGCTGCAGTCTTCGCTCTGGCAGAACAACGACATCACCCTGTTCCCCGGCGAGTCGCAGACCCTGACCGTCACCTACGACTCGGCCGACCTGCACGGGGCCACGCCGGTGATCAGCGTGTCGGGCTGGAACGTGGCCGCCGCCGACGTCGCGGCTCCGCTCCGGTAGCCCGGTTTGGGCCGGAAAGCCGTGGCGGTGGACTTATTTGGTCGCGGCGGGCGGCACAATGGCGGCATGGCCCGACGTTCCGCAACCCCACCTCCCCCGCCTGATTTCGAAGAGAACATCGTAGACATCGATGTTGCCGAGGAGATGCGGGGCAGTTACCTCGAGTACGCCTACTCGGTCATCTACCAGCGCGCGCTGCCGGACGCCCGGGACGGCCTCAAGCCGGTGCAGCGCCGCATCCTGTACCAGATGAACCAGATGGGGCTGCGGCCCGACCGCGGGCACGTCAAGTGTGCTCGCGTGGTCGGCGACGTGATGGGCCGGCTGCACCCGCACGGGGACAGTGCCATCTACGACGCGCTGGTGCGGATGGCCCAGCCGTTCGCGATGCGGGTACCGATGGTGGACGGGCACGGCAACTTCGGGTCCCAGGGCGGCGACGACCCGCCCGCGGCCATGCGGTACACCGAGGCCCGGATGACGGCCGCGGCGATGGAGATGGTCAACTCCATCGACGAGGACACCGTCGACTTCCAGGCCAACTACGACGGCCAGGAGCAAGAGCCGTCGGTGCTGCCCGCGGCGCTGCCCAACCTCCTGGTCAACGGGGCGGCCGGCATCGCGGTGGGGATGGCCACCAACATGGCCCCGCACAACCTGGGCGAGGTCGTCGCCGCCGTGCGGTACCTGATCAAGCACCCGGACGCCAGCCTGGACGCGCTGATGCGCTACATCCCCGGGCCCGACCTGCCCACCGGCGGCAAGATCGTCGGGCTGGAGGGCATCCGGGACGCCTACGAGAGCGGCCGCGGCATCTTCCGGACCCGGGCCACCTGCCGGATCGAGCAGATCACGCCGCGGCGGACCGGCATCGTGGTCACCGAGCTGCCCTACGGCGTCGGCCCGGAGAAGGTCATCGCCCGGATCAAGGACATGGTCCAGGCCAAGAAGCTGACCGGCATCACCGACGTCAAGGACCTGACCGACCGGCACCGGGGCCTGCAGCTGGTCATCGAGGTCCGCAGCGGCTTCCACCCCGAGGCGGTGCTGGCCGAGCTGTACCGGCTGACGCCGATGGAAGAGACGTTCGGGATCAACAACGTGGCCCTGGTCGACGGCCAGCCGCGCGTGCTCGGGCTGCGCGAGCTGCTCCGCATCTACGTCGACCACCGCATCGAGGTCGTGCGGCGGCGCAGCGAGTTCCGGCGCCGCAAGCGCGAGGACCGGCTGCACCTGGTCGACGGCCTGATGATCGCGCTGCTGGACATCGACGAGGTCATCGGGGTGATCCGGTCCAGCGACGACTCGGCCGCAGCCAAGCAGCGCCTGATGTCGGTGTTCGACCTGTCCGAGATCCAGGCCCAGTACATCCTGGACACCCCGCTGCGCCGGCTGACCCGCTTCGACCGGATCGAGCTGGAGCGGGAGCGGGACCAGCTGCGCCGGGAGATCGACGAGCTGACCGAGATCCTTTCCTCGGACGAGCGGCTGCGCGAGGTCGTGTCCAGCGAGCTGGCCGACATGGCCAAGCGGTTCGGCACCCCGCGGCGGACCGTGCTGCTGGAAGGCAGCGGCGCGGCCCTGACCGCGGCGGTGCCGCTCGAGGTGGCCGACGAGCCGTGCACGGTGCTGCTGTCTTCCACCGGGCTGCTGGCCCGGACGGCCCCGGGCGCGCCGCCCGAAGAGGACGGCGGCGGTGATCCGGACGGCCGGGTCGCCCACGACGTGGTGGTGTCGGCGGCGCCGTCCACGGTGCGGGGCGACGTCGGCGTGGTCACCTCGGCCGGGCGGATGATCAAGCTGAGCGTGCTCGAGTTCCCGGCCCTGCCGCCCAGCGCCGCTTTCCCGGGCCTGTCCGGCGGGACCCCGGTCAGCGAGTTCACCGAGCTGGACAAGGGCGAGACCGTGGTCGCGCTGGCCTCCCTGGACACGCCGCAGGCCGGCCTGGCCCTGGGCACGGCCAGCGGGGTGGTCAAGCGGGTCCAGCCCGACTATCCGCAGAACCGCGACGAGTTCGAAATCATCACCTTGAAGGACACGGACCGGGTGGTCGGCGCGGTCCAGCTCACCAGTGAGGATCAGGATCTGGTGTTCATCAGCAGCGACGCCCAGCTGCTGCACTTCCCCGCCTCGGCCGTGCGGCCCCAGGGCCGGTCCGCGGGCGGGATGGCCGGAATCCGGCTGGCCACCGGGGCCAGCGTGATCTGGTTCGGCGCCGTCGCCCTGGCTGCGTCCGAGGGGGCCGAGGGGTCCGGAGCGCTGGTGGTCACCGTGGCCGGGAGCGACAGCGCGCTGCCGGGGACCGGGACCGGCTCGGTCAAGGTCAGCGACTGGGATGAGTTCCCGGCCAAGGGCCGGGCCACCGGCGGCGTACGCTGCCACCGCTTCCTCAAGGGCGAGGACGCCCTGACCCTGGCCTGGGCGGGCGCGGCGCC
>DASXJM010000032.1:0-5560 GCA_036497405.1 Streptosporangiaceae bacterium
GGCGGTCCACCCCAAGGCCACCAGCGCCTTCGGACTCCCGGTGGTGCCGTCCCTGTTGGATCTGCCGGAACCCGCCGACCTGGCCTTCCTGCTGGCCCCGGTGCACGCGGTGGAGAGCGTCCTCGACGACATGGGCGCGGCCGGCATCAAGAACGCGGTGGTGCTGGCCTCCGGCTACCGCGAGGTCGGCCCGGAAGGCCTGGCCCTGGAGGACTCGATGGTGGCCCGGGCCATCGCCAACGACGTCACCGTGCTCGGTCCGAACTGCCTGGGGTTCGTCAACGCCCACACCCGGTCGGCGCCGTACGCGCTCAACCTGCCCAGCCCGCTGACCGCCGGGCCGGTCGGGGTGGCCCTGCAGAGCGGGGCGCTGGCCAGCGTGGTGCTGACCTTCGCCAAGGCCCACGGCATCGGCCTGTCCGTGCTGACCTCGATGGGCAACGAATGCATGATGAAGACGGTCGACGTCCTCGACTACCTGGTGGAGGACGAGGCCACCCGGGTCATCTGCCTGTTCCTGGAGGAGATCGGGGACCCGGCCCGCTTCGCCGAGGTGGCCGAGAAGGCGGACCGGGCCGGCAAGCCGATCGTGGCCCTGAAGGTCGGCTCCAGCCCGGCCGGCCAGCAGGCGGCCCTGGCCCACACCGGCTCGGTGGTCGGCGACGACGCGGTGGTCGACGCGGTCCTGCGCCAGCTCAACATCATCCGGGTCACCAGCATCGAGGAACTGCTGACCACCGGGGCGGTGCTCGGCTACGACCGCTGGCCGCAGGGGCGGCGGATGGGCGTGCTGACCGCGTCCGGCGGGGCCTGCGACATCATCGCCGACACCGCCAGCGCCCACCACATCGAGATCCCGGAGTTCTCGCCGGAGACGATCGAGGCCATCACCCCGTTGATGCCGCCGTTCGCCGCCGCCCACAACCCGCTGGACGTCACCGCGTTCGGCACGCTGGCCAACCTGTCGGCCCGCACGGAGCAGCTCACCGCGCTCGACCACGCGCTGGACATCGCGGTCGACGACCCCAACCTGGACTTCATCCTGTTCTCCGGGGTCAACCTGCCCGAGGTGCGGCCGCCGGACGAGACCATGGCCGCCACCCTGGAAGCGCGGCTGGCCTGGCTGGCCCAGCGGATGGCGTCGGCCCCGATCCCGGTCATTCCGGTCGGCTCCACCTGCGTGGACGTCAGCCCCTACGGCCGCCAGCTGCTGACCCAGCACGGGCTGACCGTGCTGGGCGGGCTCAACGAGGGGATCAACGCGCTCGGGCACGCGATCCGCTGGCGGGAGAACCGCGGCCGGGTCCGGTCGCTGCTGGGGGCGGCCGTGCCGGCGGCCGGGGGCGCGGCGGGCCAGGCCACGGCGGCCACCGGTCCCTGGTCGGAGGCGGCCGCGCGCCAGCTGCTGGAGTCCACCGGCGTGCCGGTGGTCCCGGGCGGCCTGGCCAGCTCGGCCGAGGAGGCGGTAGCGATCGCTCGCCGGGTCGGGCTGCCGGTGGCCCTGAAGATCTGCTCGGCCCAGATCATCCACAAGTCCGACATCGGCGGCGTGGTCCTCGGCCTGAGCACCGAGGACGACGTGCGGGCCGGTTACGAGAAGGTCCGCGCGGCGGGCGAGGCCGTCACCGGGGCCAGCATCGACGGCGTCCTGGTCACCCCGATGCGCGCGGGCGGCGCTGAACTGCTGGCCGGCGTGACCATCGACCCCACCTTCGGCCCGGTGCTGGCGGTCGGGCTGGGCGGCACCTGGGTCGAGATCCTCCAGGACACCAGCCTGCGTGTGCTTCCGGTCGATACCGCCGAGGTCAAACGCATGCTGGGCGAGCTGCGCGGGCTGCCGCTGCTGCAAGGCGCGCGCGGCACCCGGGCCGCCAACCTGGACGCGGTGGCCGAGGCCATCGCCGGGCTCGGCCGCACCGCCCTGTCCCTGAACGGCGCGCTGCGCGCCATGGAAGTCAACCCGCTGTACGTGAACGGCGATCAGGTCGAGGCCCTCGACGTGCTGGTCGTGACCGGATCCGAGACCGAATCGCAAGGAGCAACCTCATGACCTTGGGTGTCAGTGAAGAGCAGGAAGAACTGCGGACCTCGGTCCGGCGGTTCCTGGCCGACCGGGCGCCCATCACCCGCGTGCGCGAGCTGATGACCGACGACGACGGCACCGACCCGGCGGTCTGGACCCAGGCCGGCCAGCAACTGGGCCTGCAGAGCCTGGCCATCCCCGAGGCCTACGGGGGCGCCGGGTTCAGCTTCGCCGAGCAGGTCATCGTGCTGGAGGAGTTCGGCGCCGCCCTGTACGGCGGCCCGTACCTGGCCAGCGCGGTGCTGGCGGCCACCGCCCTGCTGGCCAGCCCGGACGAGAGCGTGCGCCAGCAACTGCTGCCCGGCATCGCCTCCGGTGAGACCATCGCCACCCTGGCCTTCACCGAGGACGACGGCTCCTGGGACCCGGGCGCGATCAAGCTGTCCGCGGTCAAGGAAGGCGAGCACTGGAAGCTCGACGGGCACAAGAGCTTCGTGCTCGACGGGGCTACGGCCGGGCTGATCCTGGTCGTGGCGGCCACCGACGGCGGGCTGTCCCTGTTCGCGGTGGACGGCGACACCGTTGATGACGCTGGCGGCCTGACCCGGACCGCGCTGCCGACCCTGGACCAGACCCGGAAGCTGGCCCGGCTGGAGTTCACCGGGGTGGCGGGCCAGCTGATCGGCTCGCTCGGCGACGCCGACGCGATACTGGACCGGACCCTGGACGTGGCCGCCATCGCCTTGGCCGCCGAGCAGCTCGGCGGGGCTCAGCGGGCCCTGGACATGGCCGTGGAGTACGGCAAGATCCGGCACCAGTTCGGCCGCCCCATCGGCAGCTTCCAGGCCATCAAGCACCGCTGCGCCGACCTGCTGCTGGAGGTCGAATCGCTGCGTTCGGCGGTCGGCTACGCCGCAGCCGCGGTGGCCGAAGATTCCGAGGAGATCCCGGTGCTGGCCTCCCTGCTCAAGGCCTACGCCTCCGAGACCTACTTCCACGTCGCCGCCGAGAACATCCAGATCCACGGCGGCATCGGCTTCACCTGGGAACACGACGCCCACCTGTATTTCAAGCGGGCCAAGTCCACCCAGCTGTTCCTCGGCGACGGCAACTACCACCGGGACCGGCTGGCGACCAGGATCGGGCTCTAGCGGTTCGAGCCGGACGCTCATAGTCCGCCGGCCTGAGGCACACTGGGCAACGGGCAGCCTTGTGGTGGCAGGTGGACTATGAGCGAGACCGGCGTGATCAACACGCCTGATCAGCGGCTCCGGGTGTTTGTCAGCTCGACACTGGAAGAGCTGGCCGACGAGCGCCGGGCGGTGCGGGACGCGGTGACCAGGCTGCGGCTGGTGCCGGTGCTGTTCGAACTCGGCGCCCGGCCGCACCCGCCGCGCGAGCTCTACCGCTCCTACCTGGCCCAGAGCCAGGCCTTCATCGGGATCTACTGGCAGCGCTACGGCTGGGTCGCGCCCGGGGAGCAGGTCTCCGGGCTGGAAGACGAGTACCTGCTGTCGGCGGGGCGGCCCCGGTTGCTGTACGTCAAGACCCCGGCCCCCGGCCGCGAGTCCCGGCTGGCGGAGCTGCTGACCCGGATCGAGAACGAAGGCGACGTTTCCTACCAGCGCTTTGCCGATGCCACCGAACTTCAGCGTCTGGTCGAGGACGACCTGGCCGTACTGCTGAGCGAGCGGTTCACCCTGACCCAGCCGCAGCGGCAGCCGCCGCCCGGCCCGGCCGCCGGAGATGGGCCGGCCACCGGAGACGAGGTGCCGCTGGCGGGAACGCTGCCGGTGCCGGCCACCCGCTGGTGGGCCGCGAGCAGGAGCTAGCGGCGGTGGAAGCCCTGGTCGGCCGGGAGGAAGTCCGGCTGGTCACCCTCACCGGTCCCGGCGGTTCGGGGAAGAGCCGGCTCGCGGTGGAGGCCGCGGGACGGCTCCGGCCGGCCTTCGCCAACGGGGTGCGGTACATCGAACTCGCCTCGGTCCGGTCGGCCGACCTGGTACCCGGCGCGATCGCGGCCCGGCTCGGGCTGAACACCTCCGGGACCAGGCTTCGTACCGACCTGGTGTCGTACCTGCGCAAGCGGCTGCTGCTCGTGCTCGACAACTTCGAGCAGGTGACCGACGCGGCTCCGCTGCTGGCCGAACTGCTGGCCGCCGCGACCGGCCTGAAGATGCTGGTGACCAGCCGGAGCATGCTCAGGCTCAGCGCCGAGCACGAATTCCCGGTGCCGCCGCTCCCCGTCCCGCCCGCAGGCGCCACCCCGGACACCGGGTCGGCGGGACAGTTTGCCGCGGTGCGGCTGTTCACCATGCGGGCGCAGGCGGTCGCCCCGGGGTTCAGGCTCACCAGCCAGAACATCGGCGCCGTGACCGAGATCTGCCGTCGGCTGGACGGCTTGCCGCTGGCCATCGAGCTGGCCGCGGCCCGGGCCAGGCTGCTGCCGGCGCAGGCGCTGCTGGCCCGGCTCGGTGACCGGATGGGTGTCCTGACCGGCGGACCGCGGGACGCGCCGGAGCGGCAGCGGACGCTGAAGAACACCCTGGACTGGAGCTTCGCCCTGCTCGCCCCGGGCGAGCAGGCGCTGTTCGCCCGGCTCGGTGTGCTGACCGGCCTGTTCGGCCTGCCCGCCGCCGAGGCGGTCGGCGCCGAGGCGGCCGGTGCCGAGCCGGCCGGACAGGTGTTCGACACCTTGAACTCGCTGGTGGACAGCAGCCTGGTCCAGCCGGAGACCCGCGGGGACGAGCCGCGGTTCGGGCTGCTGGAGACCATCCGGGAGTACGCCCTGGGACGCCTGCGTGACAGCGGCGCCTGGCAGGACGCTACGATCGGCACGCGGCCTACTTCCTGGCCCTGGGCCGGCCGACCGAATCGGAGTTGCGGGGCGACGGGCAGCTGGCCTGGCTGAACCGGCTGGAGGCCGAGACCGGCAACCTCAGCGCCGCCCTGTCCTGGCTGATGGACCAGGACCGGCTGGACCAGGCGATCACCTTCATCTGGATGACCTGGAGATTCTGGTTCCTGCGCGGGCACCTGAGCGAGATCGCCCGGCACGGGGAAACGTTCCTGGCCAATGGACTGCAGATGGCGACCCACGAGCGGGCCCTGGCCCTGAGCGGGGCCGGCTTCACCCTCATCACGAACGGCGAACCGGACCAGGCCGAGCCGGTCTTCGAGCAGAGCCTGCCGCTCTTCCGCGCGGCGGGAGATCTGCTCGGCGAAGCCATGGCCGCCGCCACCCTTGGGCACGTGCTGGCCTCGCCGCAGAATTACGACCGGGCCGGTGAGCTTCTGGAGCGGGCCGGGAACCTGCTCCAGGAGGCCAGCCCTGGTGCGCACCGCGGGCCGGAGCACGTGCAGTACCTGCTGAACGTCGCCCTGGTCGACAACTTCCTGGGCCAGATCCAGCTCGGCCAGGCCGATTACGGCCGGGCCGCCGAGTTGTTCACCGCGGGCCTGGACGCGGCCCGCGGTTCCCTGGACCGGTTCACGATCCTGATCTCGCTGTATGACCTGGCGCTGGCCAGCCAGGCC
>DASXJM010000033.1:0-16081 GCA_036497405.1 Streptosporangiaceae bacterium
CCTCATCGGCCCGGAGAACCCGTCATAGGGGGCCGGTAAATCTTTCCGATTTGCTACATGTCACCGGATTGTCAGGTCTACGGTGATCCACCGAAAGCCCGACCGTGTCTTGAGGAGGACGGATGACCCGGCCCCGGTCCACCCGGCGTTACCCCCGCAGCCGTGCGGCGCGGCTGGCCGTTCCGCTGGCCATCCCGATGGCCCTCGGCCTGACCCTGGGCATCGTTCTGGCCGTCTCCGGTGGCGGGGCCCAGCACACGGCCATCCAGCAGGCGGCCGCCAACGCCACCGCCTCCGCTTCCGCTTCCGCGAGCCCGGCCGCCAGCGGCTCGGGCCGTCCGTCGGCGAGCCCCTCGGGGTCGGCGTCGGCGGCGCCGGACCCGGTCAACGTCAGCTGCGACATCATCGTCCCGGCGCATCCGCTGAGCGCCGCGGGCCTGGCCACGCCGTACCAGCTGACCGGGACCGACGGGGCGTCCCCGGACACGTCCGGGTGCACGATGGCCAACTTCGCCAGCCTGGGCGCGTTCGTCCAGGCCACCATCCTCAACCCGTGGACCGGCCAGATCTCGGTCTACGAGCCGCTGGTGGTCACGGCCGGGACCAGGCCCGCGGCGGCCCCGGTCCGGCCCCGGCTGCCGCGCGGCGCGGTGGTCACGATCGACTTCGGATTCAACGGCACCAACCTGAACCAGGTCGGAGCGACCAGGAACGCCTTGCGCGAAGGCAACTGCGTCGGTGGCCTCGGGTCGTCGAGCTTCGGCCAGGTGTCGTTCTGCAACGGGTCCCAGTTCTTCCAGGCCGCGTCCTGGTCCGAGCGCTTCGGGCGGCTGAAGGTCCCGTCGGCCGGCCGCTCTCCGGTCACCGGCAGGGCCTGCCCGACCACCCGGTCGTTCCAGATCATCGACCAGGACCAGAGCGACAACGTGACCTCGACCTACCTGCTGACCGCGGACGGCCGGACCGCGCAGGACAACCAGGTCAACGAGAGCGCCCTGGACGGAGCCACCAAGATCAACAACGGCAGCGACAACCTGCTGCTGGACGCGTTCATCGACCCGGCCCTGGGCTGCAAGCCGATGATGGCCCCCGACCTGTCCCAGCACGGGACGCCGGGTACCTCCCAGGCCCTGGACGAGCTGCAGGCGGGCCGGAGCCAGGGCGCGCCGGTGGCGCTCATCCCCGAGAACGACGAGATGGTCATGGTCGGCGACGACTTCAGCGCGGCCAAGACCAACCTGTACCGGTCCGAGGTGGGCCAGCCCGCGATCAGCTGGGCCAACAACACCACCAGCAGCCCGGCCGCCTACTGCCAGAACATGATCAACGTGCAGGGGCCGTTCATCGCGGCCAACCAGGCCCTGCTCACCACCCAGCCGACCCCGGTCGCGGGCACGGGCGACAACCTGTTCACGTTCATGGCCAACCGGCTGGGCATGTCGTTCGACAACCTCAACTGCAAGGACTTCGGCCTGACCGACCCGGTCAGCGTGACTCTGGACGGGGACGGCGCCGCCGTCGCGGCCACGATCAACACCACCCAGCAGAAAGCCACCAGCACCGGCCACACCCGGGGCGGGGGACCGGTGCAGCGGCGGGGCCGGCACCACCACCTGTACATGAACCCGTCGGGCGCGTGAGCTGACCCGCGATCGAGAAGAACGCCGCCGTCCCGGACCCGGGGCGGCGGCGTTCCGCGTTCTGCGGCCGAGGGCCGGGTCAGGCGTTGTAGTTGCCCGGGGTGGGCCCGGTGGTCACCGAGGTGCTGGGCGCGGCCACCGTGGACGGGTCGACGAACGTGCTGCCGTCCGGGCCGGCCTTGACCGCCTGGTCCAGGGCGCTCCCCTTGACCAGGTCGGACCAGCTCAGGAACCACTCGGTCCAGCCGTCGTCCCACTTGCCGGCCTTGGTGCTGTCGGTGACGGTGACCGGGTCGCCGGGGATGGCCAGGTCGTAGTAGATCTTCGAGTCGGTGGGGGACAGGTTGACGCAGCCGTGGCTGACGTTGCTCCGGCCCTGGACGCCGACCGACCACGGGGCGTCGTGCATGTAGTCGCCGCTGAACGTGAACCGCACCGAATACGGCACCAGCTCGTTGTAGTAACCAGGACTCCCCTTGGTGCCGCCGATCATGCGGACCGGGTTTTCCTTCTCCACGCTCAGATAGGTGCCGTTGGGCGTGGCCGTGCTGGCCTTGCCGGTGCTGGCCGGCCAGGTGTACTTGAGGCTGCCGTTGATGTAGACCTTCGTCTGGTGGCCGGTGGCGCTGGTCGTCGCGATCACCGAGTCGCCGATGTTGAAGCTCTGGGTCAGGTTGGCCGCGCCGTAGCTGCCCTTGGCCCCTTCCACTCCGGCCAGGTGCCCGGTGAACGAGATCTTGGTCCCGGCCGGCCAGTAGTTCTCGGGCCGGAAGTTCAGGTGCTCGTCACCGTCCCAGTACCAGGCCCCGGTCACCGGGGTGGACGTGGCCAGCTGGAGCGAGCGCTCTACCGCGGCCTTGTTGGTGATGGGCTCGCTGAACGTCAGCATGATCGGCATGCCGACCCCGTAGGTCTGGTTGTAGCCCTCGAAGATCTGGGTGTGGAAGGTGCTGCCCGGGGTCAGCGTGCGGAACGACACCGTCCGGGTCAGCGTGCCCTGGCCGGGCACCTTGGCCGACGCGGTGACCGTGTAGCTCTGCTCGGTGGCCAGCGTCCACTGGGTGTGCCACGACTTGTTGTCCTGGCTCATGCTGCCCGGCACCGTGCTGCCCGACTGGTGGGCGACCACGCTGGTCAGCGTGCCCTTCCGGGCGTTGACGGTGATGCCGGCCCCGGGGTCCGCCGCCTTGGCGCCGTTGGCCGGGGTGATGCTGATGGCCTCGGCGGCCAGGGTGGCCCGGGGGGTCGGCTTGGGCGAGTTCTTGGGGGCCGAGCTGCTGCCGCCGCTGCTGTGGCTGCCGCTGCCGGTCGAGCACGCGGCCAGCACCAGGGACAGCGCGGTCACGACGATCCCGGCGACCAGGCCGAGCCGCCGCCCCGGGCCGATCGTCCCCGCGCCGCTCGCCCCGGGGTTGCTTGTCCTGCCGCGCACGTGCTCCTCCATGTTTCCGGCCACTCCTGCCGTCCTGCCCGCGTATGGTCCCCCGAGTCGTGCCCAGGCTACCTTTGTAAATAACGCCGGCTGCGGACTCAGAGGGTATGCGGAGGCCGGCGCCGGTACCCGGCCGCCGCCGCCAGCAGGGCCAGCGCGGTCAGCCCGACGATCACCCACTCCGGCCAGGCCCCGGCGGCGGTGGCCCAGGTCTGGTGGGTGACCAGGGGCACCCGGGCTTCCAGCACGGCCTGCTGCCAGGTGCCGCTGTGCTTGATCAGCCGTCCGTCCGGGGCCACGATCGCGCTCACCCCGGTGGTGGACGCGACCACCACCGCGCGGTCGGATTCGATGGCCCGGATCCGGGCCATGGCCAGCTGCTGCTCTGATTCGCCGGTCTGGCCGTCGATCTCGAAGTCGGCGTCGTTGGTCTGCATGGCCAGCAGGTTGGCGCCCGCGGTGACCTCGGAGCGGACCAGCCGGTCGAAGCCGATCTCGTAGCAGATCACGTCGCCGAGCCGGATCGGACCGGTCTTGAACACCACCGCCGCGTGGCCGGGGGTGAAGTCGACCGGCTGCAGGCTGGGCAGCGAGGTCAGGTGGCTGATGAACCCCCGCCACGGGATGTACTCCCCGAACGGGACCAGCTGCCGCTTGGCGTAGACCGGGCCCGCCCCGCGCCCCGGCACCCAGAGCTGGCCCACGTTGAGCTGGGGGTTGTTCAGCACCTCGCCGACCAGGATGGGCCGGTCGATGGCGCCGAGGGCGGTGGTGATCTGCTGGTGGGTGGCCGGGTAGTAGAACGGGTCCAGGTCGGTCGAGTTCTCCGGCCAGACCACCAGGTCGGGCGCTGGCGCCCGGCCCGCCTTGACCTGCGCGGCCAGCTGCTGGGTGGCCCGCATGTGGTTGGCGGTGACCTCGGTGTCGTTCAGCTGCTCGGGCAGGTTGCGGGCCCGCGGGACGTTGCCCTGGACCGCGGCCACCTCGGCGGTCCTGGCCCCGGCGGCCGGGTCCACCGGCAGCGCCGCCCCGGCCACGGCCAGCCCGGCCGCGGCCACCACGGCCAGGGCCGGCCCGGCCAGCACCCGGGGCCAGGGCCTGGGCGCCTCGGCCCCCCGGCCGGCCCAGGCGGTCAGGATCAGCCAGGCCAGGCAGGCTCCGGTCAGGGCGACCACGAAGCTGAGCAGGGGGGCGCCGCCGACCGCGGCCCACCCCGCGTCGGGCGCGGCGGCCTGGCCCATGGCCAGCCGCCCCCACGGGAAGCCGCCGAACGGGAAGCGGTCGCGCACCGCTTCCAGGGCCACCCACCAGCCCCCCACCGCGACCGGCCAGCCCGGCAGCCGCAGCAGCAGCCGCTGGGCCACGGCCAGCACGGCCAGGATCACCGCCGACCCCAGGGCCAGCGCGATGTACGCGAACCACCAGACGTTCAGCACCCAGGACAGCAGCGGGAAGAAGAAGGCCACCCCGAACACCAGGCCACCCACGAACGAGGCCCGCAGCCCGCGCCCGGCCAGGGCCACGGTGAGCAGGGCCACCCCGACCGCGGCCAGCGGCCAGATACCGAGGGGCGGGAACGAGGCCGCCAGCAGCAGCCCCCCGGCCAGGGCGACCAGCAGCGCCCAGCGCAGCGGCAACCCCCGCTGCCCGGCCGCGTCCCGCCCACGCTGGCGGGCGGCTTCGGCGGCTTCAGCGGAGATCACCCCTGGAGCGTAGCCGCCCAACCTGAACCCCGGCCCCGGCCCAGACCACCCTCCGGCCGGGATTGGCCTGAGAAGCCCGGGGTATATCGGCGCGAGATGTGCCACAAGGGGAGATCGCCGAATTCCGGCTTTCGGTTAAAACGGGCATTTCGGCATTAGGATATCTGACCGGCATATCTGCCGGAAAGCGGATAAGTAACACGCCGCCCAGTTGGATGGGATAACGTTCAAAACCTGATCTGGGAAATCCGCCGTGTTATCGTACGTAGCGCGAAACGCCTCGTGGGGGGGCGTGCATTCACATGTCAATCGATATGACACGTATTAAGAGGCTGGCTCGTGATCAAGATCGTTTATCGTGACCTTTCGCCCGGATTACACGCATCCGCGCAAGTCTCGGGCCGGCACACCATCATTTCGCTCCTGCCTGGACTTACGCTTCACCAGCGGCGGGCCGCGCTGCGCCGGATACGGCACAGCGGCCGGATGGGCCACGGCCCCCGGGTCCCCGCGATCGGGCTGGCGCTGGCCGTCGGCCGGGACCGGATAAAGGCCACCGCCCGCACGGGTGCGGCCGTTGTCCGGCTCCATCCGGCCGGGAGCACGCTGCCGGTGGTGCTGCTTTCCGCGGCGGCGGTGGTGTTCGTGCTGATGGCCACGGTGTCCATTCATGTTCTGCCGGGTCCGAAGTCATCGGATCAAAGCCCGGCGATCGGTGGGGTGACGCCGGGGCCGACCTCGTCGGCGCCGCAGGTCAG
The DNA here is from genome assembly GCA_036497405.1 of Streptosporangiaceae bacterium. Lineage (GTDB taxonomy): Bacteria > Actinomycetota > Actinomycetes > Streptosporangiales > Streptosporangiaceae > Bog-532. The sequence goes on from DASXJM010000033.1 coordinate 5,534, forward strand.
CCAGAGTTTCGCGCCGTCGGTCACGATTCCGGGCCATTCCGGCCGGACCGGATCGGACCGTAACGGGCTGGCCAACGGCCAGTCCGGGGCGGGCGGTGTGGCCGGCTCCAGCGGACGGTCCGCCGCGGGCACGTCCGGAGGCGAGACCATGTTCGGCTCCGAGCCCGGGCAGACCGGCACCGGGACCGGACTGGTCACCACCACGTCCACGGGTTCGGGGAGCACGGGTGGCTCCGGTACCGGGCGGACGTCCGGGTCCGGGTCTGGCGGCGCGGGCGGCTCGGGCGGCTCGGGTTCCGGTGCGGGCGGTTCGGGGTCGGGCGGTTCCGGCTCCGGCTCGAGTGGCTCCGGCACCACGGCCGGCTCCAGCGGATCGGGCTCGGGGACCGGGACCACCAGTGGCTCCGGCACCGGCTCCGGGTCCGGCACCGCGTCCGGGTCCGGCGGGACCGGCGGCACGAGCGGCTCGGGCTCGGGCGGCTCCGGTTCCGGGTCTGGCGGCACGGGCACCGGGACCGGCTCGGGCAGCACCGGCTCGTCCGGGACCGGCACCACCGGGACCGGCAGCACCGGTTCGGGCTCCGGGTCGTCGGGTGGTTCCAGCAGCGGACTGTGCGTCAACCTGCTGGGGTTGGTCCAGGCCTGCGTGGGCTGATGGCCCAGTAACAAAGTCCGAAATAGCCCTGTCGGCCCGCCCTGTGCTCGCCGTATGCTCTGGCCGCCCGCCGGATTCACCCGGCGGGCGGCCGTGCGTTGCGGCCGGGATGGGCGGAAGGAGCGCTGGCGGTGAGCCGACGGGGCTGGGCGCTGTTCGTGGCGATGGGCGTCATCTGGGGTATCCCGTACCTGCTGATCAAGGTGGCTGACGGCGGGGTTTCGGTCCCGGTGCTGGTGTTCACCCGGGTCGCCCTGGGCGCGCTGCTGTTGCTGCCGGTGGCCCTGCACCGCGGCGAACTGGGCGCGCTGCGCGGGCACTGGCGGTGGCTGGTCGCCTTCGCCGCGTTCGAGATCGTGGGCCCGTTCGCCCTGCTGTCCAGCGCCGAGAAGCACCTGGCCAGTTCGACCACGGGGCTGCTGGTGGCCGCGGTGCCGATCTTCGGCGCGGTGCTGGCCCAGCTCACCGGGGGCCAGGACCGGCTCACCCTGATCCGCTGGACCGGGCTGATCGTCGGCTTCGGCGGGGTGGCCGTGCTGGCCGGCCCGGACGCGGCCCACGGCGACGCCGTGTCCGTGCTGGAGGTGCTGGGGACCGCGCTCGGGTACGCGATCGGCCCGCTGATCGCCAACCGCAAGCTGGGCGGGGTCCCGCCCGCCGCGGTCAACACCGTCTGCCTGGGCATGACCGCGCTGGTCTACGTGGTGCCCGCCGCCCTGACCCTGCCCCCGGCGGTGCCGTCGGCCAAGGTCATCCTGTGCCTGATCGGGCTGGGCGCGATCTGCACCGCCACCGCCTTCATCGTGTTCTTCGCGCTCATCGCCGAGGTCGGCCCGGCCCGGGCCACGGTCATCACCTATGTCAACCCGGCCGTCGCGGTGGCCCTGGGCGTGCTCGTCCTGAACGAGCGCCTGACCCCGGAAATCGGCGGCGCCTTCGTCCTCATCCTCGGCGGCTCCGTCCTGGCCACCCGGGCCAGCAACCGGCAGCCATCAACCACCGAAGCCCCAGCCACCCCGGAAGACCCAGTCACCCCCTCAGCCCCAGCAGTCACCTCGGCCCCAGCACCCGCGGAAGTCCCACCTGCCACACCAGCCGCTCTGGCCACGGCGGTCCCGGAGGCACCGGAGGCGTGTGACCCCCGCCCGGGTCACCGGACGGGGGCCACGGACTCCGCGGGCTAGCTCTTCAGGCGGTTGAGCAGGTCGGTGCCGGACGGCGATCCGAGCCCGGTGCAGGGGTCCCAGCCAGGCCCGGCCGAGTAGGCCCCGTTGCTGCCGCTGGTGATGTCGTTGAACCCGGCCACGTCCTGCCCGGCCGTCACCCCGCTGTACAGGAGCGGCTGGATCAGCCCGAACTTCTTGCCGGTGGACTGGGCCAGCCGGGCCAGCAGCCCGGCCCACAGCGGCGCCACCGCGCTGGTGCCGCCGTAGACGGCCTGCTTGCCGTCGACCAGAACCTGGTAGCCGCTCTGCGGGTCGGCGTCGCCGGCCACGTCGGGCACGCCCCGGCCGCCGGCGCTGACCGAGGCCGCGGGCACGCCCGCGCTGGCCTGCCAGGAAGGTAGCGGGTAGAGCGTGCTGACCCCCCCGCCGGTGGCGCCGCCGCCGGTGGCGGCGTCGTTCCACACGGTCTCCGAGCTGATCGCCCCGGAGCTGGGGTCGGCTTCCAGCCGGGTCCCGCCGCAGGCCAGCGCGTACGGGCTGGAGGCCGGGTAGTCGCAGTGGTTCTTGCCGTCGCTTTCCCCGTCGGTGCTGCCGTTGTCGCCGGACGCCACCGTGACCGTGATGCCCAGCGCGGCCGCGTCCGACATGGCCTGGTCCAGCGCGGTCCGGGACTGCTGCGACCAGCTTTCCTCGGGACCGCCCCAGCTGATGCTGATCACCACCGGGGTCGGGGTGGCGTGGGCCGCGGCGCTGATCGCGTCGACGAACGCCTGGTCGGTGTTGGGGCCGAAGTACACGACCTGGGCCGCGCCCGGCGCGGTCGACCCGGCCACCTCGATGTCCAGCAGCACCTCACCGTCGGCGCCGCTCGGGTCCGAGCCCGGAGCGTTGGAGCCGCCGTCGACGCTGGCCGCGGTGACCGACGGGACCGCCAGGTTCAGGCCGGAGAAGTAGGTCTGCAGGTCGCTGGTCGCGAACCCACCGCCGAACTCCAGGATGGCGATGGTCTGCCCGCTGCCATCGGTGCCCGCCGGGAACTGGTAGGCCTGCGCAATCTGGGGCGGCGTGTAGGAAACGCTCTGGGCGGCCGCGGCGTGCGGGGTCCGGAAGTGGGCGCGGGCCTGCGGCCGGTTGTCCAGCCCGAGCACCGCGAGCACGATGCCGTCCAGCGCGGCCGGCACGTGCAGGGCACCTTCGCGGTAGCGGTGCTCGACCTGGCCGCCGCCCGGTCCCGGGCTGTTGGCCCGGCGCAGCGTGACCCCGAACGCCTGGTTCAACTGCTCGGCGGTGCCCGCGGCCTTCAGCCGCCGGGACGCCGGGTGGGTCTCGGTGATCTCCAGCCCGAACCCGGTCAGCACCTGGCTCACCCGTTCCACGTCGGACGAGTCCGCCCCGTAGGAACCGGCCAGCTCGGACAGCGAGATCGTCTGGGGCCCTTCCACCAGATCGGCGGGCAGATCCGCCTGCCGCCGGAGCACCACCGTGACCTCGATGCGCTCGGTGTCGCTCACTGGCCCCAGGTCCTGGACGCGGGGCAGCGCATGGCGTTCGCTGCCCGCCAGCGGCACGAACGAGCCTTCTGTCATGTCCGTTTCCTCCTGCACAAACTGCCGATTAGGTCGGTGGCCGGCCCGCTGCTCCGCCGTGCGGGCCCGGCCTGTGGCTCAGCGCGTGCGACTGGTCACCGTGATGCATCATCTCCTGTGGCGCCGGGGTGAGACACCCGAGTCGGCGCATTGTTTCCCCAATGCACCCAACCCATGCCGGCTGGCGTTTGCCCCCGCATACTGGGTGCTGTGATTTACATCCGTAACCGCCCGGGCTACCGACGGGCACCTCGTGACTAGCACTGCCGCCCTGCCGCCACCAGGGAAAATAGGCGGGCTGAGCTACTCCAGCGGGCCCGGCCGCTGGGCGCTGGCCGCCACCGTGCTCGGCTCGGGAATCGCCGCGCTCGACTCCACCGTGGTCGGGATCGCGCTGCCCGCCATCGGCCGGGACTTCAACGTGCAGGAAGCCAGCCTGCAGTGGGTGGTGGACGCCTACACCCTGTCCCTGGCCGGCCTGCTGCTGCTGGGCGGGACCCTGGGCGACCGCTACGGGCGGCGCAAGATCTTCATCATCGGCACGATCTGGTTCGCGCTGGCCTCCCTGCTGTGCGGGGTGGCCCCGGACGCGACCACGCTGATCCTGGCCCGGGCCCTGCAAGGAGTCGGGGCCGCCCTGCTCACCCCGGGCAGCCTGGCCATCCTGCAGGCGTCGTTCATACCCGACGACCGGTCCAAGGCCATCGGGGCCTGGTCCGGGCTGGGCGGCCTGGCCACCGCGATCGGCCCGTTCGTGGGCGGCTATCTGATCAGCGCGGTGTCCTGGCGACTGGTGTTCTTCATCAACCTGCCGGTGGCGGCGGCGGTCGTGGCCATCACGGCCCGGCACGTGCCCGAGTCCAAGGCCCCGGACGAGACCGGCCGCCTGGACATCCCCGGCGCCATCAGCATCACCGGAGCCCTGGTCGGCATCACCTACGGGCTGATCGCCGCCCCCGACGCCGGCTGGACGTCGGCCACCGTGCTGGGCTCGCTGCTGGGCGGGGTGGCCCTGCTGGCCGCCTTCCTCTACATCGAATCGCACGTCAAGGACCCGATGCTGCCGCTCAACGTGTTCTCGTCGCGGCAGTTCTCGGCGGCCAACGCGGTGACGTTCGTGGTCTACGCGGCCCTGGGCGGGATCTTGTTCCTGATGCCCACCGTGCTCCAGGAGGCGGCCGGCTACAGCCCGCTGGAGTCGGGTGCCGCGCTGCTCCCGGTCACCGCGATCATGCTGCTCCTGTCGGCCCGCTCGGGGGCGCTGGCGGCCCGGATCGGCCCCCGGCTACAGATGTCGGCCGGCCCGCTGGTCATCGCGGCCGGGCTGCTGCTGCTCATCCGGGCCACCGGTTCCGGCGGCTACCTGGTCGACGTGCTGCCCGCCGTGCTGGTGTTCGGCTTCGGCCTGTCCATCAACGTGGCCCCGCTGACCTCCACCGCGATGTCGGCCGTGCCCGCCGAGCACTCCGGCATCGCGTCCGCGGTCAACAACGACGTGGCCCGGGCCGCGGGCCTGATCGCGGTGGCCGTGCTCCCGGTGGCGGCCGGGATCACCGGTGACAGTTACCTGCACAAGGACGAGCTGGCCACCGGCTTTCACCACGCGCTGATCATCTCGGCCATCGCCTGCGTGCTCGGCGGCCTGCTGGCCGCGGCCACCATCCGCAACCCACCGCGGCGGCGTCCGCGGCCCGGCGAGGCGGCCACCCAGCCGGCTCCGGCCCGGTCCGAGATCAGCTGCACCCTGGACGGCCCGCCGCTGCGCTGCCCGGGTGTCAGCCAGTCCGCCGCTGGAACCACGGCGGGAACCGCTGCTGGAACCACCGCTGCCGAGAGCGGCTGACCGGCAGGCGGCCGACCGGGCCGGGAAAGCCAGAAGGGGACGGACCCGCAGGTCCGTCCCCTTCCGCCGGCGCCGAGAGCGGTCAGGCCGTCTTCAGCGCGGGGAGGCGGTTCGCCGTCAGGCGGCGAGCCGCTTCTCGGCGGCCGTGGCGTCGAGCACCTCGAGCTGGTGGACGACGTTCTCGGTGGTGGCTTCGTGAGCGGTCAGGTCGGCCAGGGCCAGCACGCCGATCAGCAGCGCGTCGGCGAACACCACCCAGGTCAGCGCGGTACCCGAGAACACCAGGGCCGCGATGATCGACCAGACGGCGGCCAGGCCGATCACGCCGTGCCCGGCCTTCCGGGCCAGCGTGGGCACCAGCACCGCGCTGAGGCCCGCCAGCACCAGAATCCCCACCGAGACCGCGAACGCGACCCAATGGGCGACACCGATGCTCCAGGTCATCGTGGCGACGGCCAGGAACCCGGCCGCGATGACGAACAGGGTGTCCAGAACAAACCGTGAGCTGAGCTTCATGGGGTTGCACCTCCCTGGCACCGAACTGCCGGTGCCATACCGTTTCGTTGACGGCGGGTCGGTACGGGCGCCATCCCGGGTGTCCGTGCGGCTCGTCGAGTTGCCCCGGCCCCTACCGGGGCAGCCACCCATCATCAATCCATAGACCCCCTTCGATGTTTCCAGCTCATTCTGTCTCCTGCGTCACACTGGGCCCGCCGCCCGGCGCGCTCCAATGTGCGCAATGGCTCACCCACCACACTCCAGTGTGAGCGATGGCTCATCGCGCACATTGAGCCCGGGCCCGAAGCCAGCCGGGGGCACGCGGAACGGGGCCGACGGCCCGGCGAAGCTGGGATGATGGGGGGATGACGATGGACGAAGGCGGCCAGGTGACGGTGGACGCCGAGACGACGGCGGCCGTGCAGCGGGCGGCGCGGGCGGCGCAGCGGGCGGCCGGGAGCTTGAGTCAGGCACCCGAACAGGCGATCGGCCGGGCGCTAAAGGGCATGGCGGAGCGGCTGAGCCGGGAGGCGGCCGGGGACGCGATCCGGGCCGCCAACGAGGAGGACATGCGGGCGGCTGACGACAGCGGGCTGACCGGGGCGCTCAAGGACCGGCTGCGGCTGGATGACGGCCGGCTCAAGGGGATGGCCGAGCAGTTGCTGGAGCTGGCTGAGGTGCCCGACGAGCCGGACACCCGGGTGATCCGGGAGCTGCCGGGCGGGCTGGTGGCCCAGGAGCGACGGCGGCCGGTGGGGGTCATCGGGGCCAACTTCGAGGCCCGGCCCAATGTGGTGGCCGACATCGCGTCGCAGCTGATCAAGTCGCGGAACGCCGGGGTGCTGCGGACCGGGTCGGCCGCGCTGCGGTCGGCGATCGCGCTGGCCGATCACGTGGTGGCGCCGGCCCTGGACGACGCCGACCTGGACCCGGACGCCATCCAGCTGGTCCGGGTGCCCGGGCAGGCCGCGGCCTACGCGCTGGTCAGCGAGCCGGAGCTGATCCCGCTGGTCATCTTGCGGGGTAGCGGGGCCAGCACCCGGGCGCTGGCCTTCGCCGGGGCCCGGCACGGGGTGCGGACGCTGGCCCACGCCGACGGCGGGGCAGTGGTCTTCCTGGACGCTGGTGCTGATAACAGCAAGATGTGGGGGGTCATCGAGGGGAGCCTGGATCGGCTGGGAGTGTGCAACCGGCTCAACCTGCTGCTCATCGACGAGGAACGCTGGGATGAGCTGGTCCCGCCCGTGACCGAGCTGCTCACGAAGCTGAACATCACTCCGTCGCTGCCGCCGCACGACCACCGGCTCGGGCACGAGTGGGCGCTGGACACCGGCCGCGAGGCCACCGTGACCATCGCCCCGGCCGGGGGGGCCGCGGCCGCGGCCGCCATCGCCAACGCCGAGACGTCCGGCCTGGCCGCGGCGATCGTCACCGAGGACCGGGACGCGGTCGACCGGTTCTTCGCCGTCTACGCCGGGACCGGTGCGTTCTGGAACGCCAGCCCGCGCCTGCTCGACGGCTACAAGCTGCTGGGCGTGCCGGAGACTGGGATCAACATCGACAAGGTGCCGGGCCCGCGCGGGCCGGTGACCTTCCGGGACCTGGCCCTGCGCCAGTTCGTCATCGTCCCCCAGGAGTGAGCCCCGAGACCGAAAGCCTGGCCGAGACCCTGCTGTCGCCGGCCGGCACCGACCTGCTGGCCCAGGTGGCCGCGGCCCGGGAGCGTGGCGAGGCCCCCCTGGCCACCGCGTCCCGGCTGCGCCGGGAGTTCCCGGCCCGCCTGGTCGCGGCGGCCACCGCTCAGGACGAGTTGCGGGTGGCCGGGCAGGCCAAGTTCAGCCGGGCCCGGCGCATGCTGTTCACCCGGCCCGGCCTGGAGCAGGCCTCGTCGGAGACCGCGGCCCGGCACCGCGCCGCCCGCTTGGCCGAAGCGGCCCCGGGCCCGGCCAACCCGGCGGCCGATCTGGGCTGTGGCATCGGCGGCGACCTGATCATGCTGGCCCAGGGCCGCGAGGTGCTGGCCGTGGACCGGGACCCCGACCACCTGCTGATGGCCGCCCACAACGCCGGGGTCTACGACGCGGCCGAAGGCCTTTCCACCCGACAGGCCGACGTGCGCGAGGTCGACCTGACCGGGCGAACCACCGTGTTCGTCGATCCGGCCCGCCGGTCCCCGCGCGGGGCCGCTCAGCGCCGGCGCCTGCGCCCCGGCGACAGCGAGCCCCCGCTGGACTGGTGCTTCGCCCTGACCGGCCAGATCCCGAACGTGGTCATCAAGGCCGCGCCCGGGCTGCCCCGGGAGATTCCCCCGGACGGCTGGGAGACCGAGTTCGTGGCCGACGGGCGGGACCTCAAGGAGGCCGTGCTCTGGTCACCGGCGCTGGCCACCGCCGCGAGCCGGGCCACGATCCTGCCCGCGGGCGACACCTTGACCCCGGAGCCCGGCGACCCGGTCCCGGTCAAACCACCCGGGGCCTACCTGTTCGACCCCAGCCCGGCCGTGACCCGGGCCGGCCTGGTCGAGGACCTGGCCCGGCGGTTCGGGGCCTGGAAGATCGACGACCAGATCGCCTTCCTGTCCGCCGACACCGCTGACACCGCCGCCAGCACCCCGTTCGCCCGGACTCTCAAGGTCATCGAGTCCGCGCCGTGGAACGAGAAGCACTTCGCCCGGCGCCTGCGCGAGCTCGGGATCGGCTCGGCCGACCTGCGGCGGCGCGGCCTGGCCGGCGACGTGGACCAGATCCGGCGGCGGCTGAAGCTGTCCGGTCCGGGCCGGGCCACGGTGGTGCTGACCCGGGTCGCCAACCGGCCCTGGGGCCTGATCTGTACCGATCCGGACGAGCGGGTTAAAGGGGCGTGAAAAGCCCTGTAACAAAGGCGTGACCACCGGGGGGAACGGTTCTCCGGCCCCGCCACCGGTTGCGATGATGCCAGTGATGAGCAACCAGCTACCAGGCAGCCAGGCCCGAGGCGACCAGCCACGGGTCCGGGTCACCGTGATCGGGGCCGGGTACCTGGGCCTGACCCACGCCGTGTGCCTGGCCGACCTCGGGCACGACGTGCTGGCCATCGACGTCGACGCGGACCGGATCGAGCGGGCCGCCCGCGGTGAGGCCCCGTTCTTCGAGCCGGGCCTGGAACCGTTGCTGCGCAAGCACCTGGACGGCGGGCGGCTCCGGTTCGGGGCCGACTACGCCGCGGCCGGTGCGTTCGGCGAGGTTCACTTCCTGTGTGTCGGGACCCCTCAGGCCAGCGAGAACGGCGACGCCGACCTGAGCTACCTGCACAGGGCCGCCGACGCGCTGGCCCCGCACCTGCGGCCGGGCAGCCTGGTGGTGGGCAAGTCCACGGTGCCGGTCGGGACCGCCCGGGCCCTGCTGGACCGCCTGCGCCGGGGCGCCCCGGCCGGTACCGAACCCGAGCTGGCCTGGAACCCGGAGTTCCTGCGCGAAGGGCACGCCGTCCAGGACAGCCTGACCCCGGACCGGTTCGTGTTCGGCATCACCGCGCCCACGGCCGAACAGAAACTGCGCGCCGTGTACGCCAAGCCGCTCAAGTCCGGGATCCCGGCGCTGACCATGGACCTGGAAACCGCCGAGCTGGTCAAGGTGGCGGCCAACGCCTTCCTGGCCACCAAGATCTCGTTCATCAACGCGATGGCCGAGGTGTGCGAGGTCACCGGGGCCGACGTCACCGCCTTGGCCGAAGCCCTCGGCCACGACGACCGGATCGGCCGGAAGTTCCTCGGCCCCGGGCTCGGGTTCGGCGGCGGCTGCCTGCCCAAGGACATCCGGGCCTTCCGGGCCACCGCGGCCAGCCTCGACGTGACCTCGGTGACCGACCTGCTCGGCACCGTGGACGCCATCAACCTGAGCCGCCGCGAGCGGGTCATCGACCTGGCCCGGGCGGCGGCCGGCGGCACCCTGGACGGCACGAAGATCGCGGTGCTGGGCGTCGCGTTCAAGCCCAACAGCGACGACATCCGGGACTCGCCGAGCCTGGACATCTGCGGGCGCCTGGCCGGAGCCGGGGCCCTGGTGTCGGTGCACGACCCGGTGGCCATGCCCAACGCGTCGAGGGCCCGGCCCGACCTGCGCTTCGCGGCGTCGGTGTTCGAGGCGGCCGAGGGCGCCCAGGTGGTGCTGCACCTGACCGAGTGGGCCGACTACCGGGCCATCGATCCGGCCGCCCTGGCCGCCGTCGTCGCCCAGCCCACCATCATCGACGCCCGGTGCGCCCTGGACGCCGCCGCCTGGCAGCAGGCCGGCTGGTCCGTTCGCATCCTCGGCCGCTCCTGACCTGGTCAACCCGGGCGCGTAGGCTGACCGACGGCCCAATCTGTGACCTTCGAAATGATGGAGAAACCTCCCCGATGTGTGCCGCCCGTCCCGTTCTCGACCTGCTCGACCGGTTCCATTCGCGGGACGAGGATGAGGCCGCGGACGTGACCCGGCTCCGGGCGCTGGCCGAGGCCACGGACGACCCGTGGACCCGGGCCAACCCGCTGCACATCACCGCGTCGGCGCTGATCGTGCATCCGCCCACGGGCCGGGTGCTGCTGCGCTGGCACCAGCGTCAGCAGGCCTGGCTCCAGGTCGGCGGGCACGGCGACCCGGGGGAGACCGACCCGCTGGCCATCGCCCTGCGCGAGGCCCGCGAGGAGAGCGCCCTGACCGACCTGCAGCCCTGGCCGGACGCCGAGTTGTGGCAGGTGGCGATCGTGAACGTGCCCGCCAGCAGCAAGGAACCCGCGCACCAGCACGCCGACCTGCGCTTCCTGCTGGCCACCGCCGACCC
>DASXJM010000034.1:0-11671 GCA_036497405.1 Streptosporangiaceae bacterium
ATCGACTTCGACCAGGCCGTGCGCGACCCGGCCAGCCCGGACCAGATCCTGCCCGCCTACGACAGCGGCGACCACCTGCACCCCAACGACGCCGGCTACCAGGCCATGGCCAACGCCATCAACCTGGCCCTGTTCCGCCACTGAGCAACCCGGGTTTCGCTGGAGCGAAGTCAGGGATTATCCCTGCTTACGCTCCAGTGAAACCGGGCTCGTGGTGTGTGACGCCAGCGACCGGCGGGCGATCGGAGCCCGCGCCACCTGCCGCCCGCCGTTTCCGGCCTTCACTCAGACCAGGCCGACTACGAACCTGGCCAACCCGGTCCCGCCGAGCAAGATCGATGGCGCCTTACCCACACTCTTATATGGCCAATGGCACCATCATCACTTCGAAGCTGCGTCTGATAACAGCAAGAAGCGTCCCGCGTCCCGCGTCCCGCGTCCCGCGTCCCGCGTCCCGCGTCCCGCACCCCGCGTCCCGCACCCCGCGTCCCGCGCTCTGTGCCTCCGCACCCCGCGCCCGCGTCGCCCCACACTCCGCCGCCCACCCCACCCGCACCCCGCGCCCCGGCGTGCCGCGCTCCGGTGCTCCCATCAGAAACTCGATTGCCATCTACTACAGTCGGTAGTAGCGTGCTCGCATACCGGATGGGCGACCCGGAACGGGGTGGAACGCATGGCCGCCGACGAGCTGACCGCGATCGTGGCCGGGGGCGGGATCGCGGGTCTGGCCGCGGCGGTAGCCCTGGGCCAGGCGGGCTGGCGGGTCACCGTGCTGGAGCGGGCGGCGGGTTTCGGCGAGGTCGGGGCGGGCCTGGGCCTGACCGCCAACGGGATGGCCGCCGCCGAGGCCCTCGGCCTGGGTGACGCCGTCCGCGCCGCCGGGCACCGGACCGTCACCGCTGGCTTCCAGGACACCAAGGGTCGCTGGGTCATGCACGTGCCCGTGCCCCCGGACGGCCGGGACACGGTGACCACGATCTGGGGCCAGCACCGCCAGCGCCTGCACGCGGTGCTGCTCCAGGCGGCCACCGCCGACGCCGGGATCGAACTGGTCACCGGGGCCGAGGTGGCCTCGGTCCGGCCGGGTACGCCAGCCGGAGACCGGGCCGAAATCAGCTGGCGCTCCACCGAGCCGGCCCAAACGGCCCCGGCCGCCCAAACGGCCCCGGCCGCCCAGGCGACCCACACCGCCCGGGCTGACCTGGTGGTGGCGGCCGACGGGGTGCGCAGCGCCGTGCGCACTCAGCTGTTCCCGGCGGTTCAGCCGGTCTACGGCGGCAGCACCAGCTGGCGCGCGGTGATCCCCGAGCCCGCGGCCGCCGACCAGTTCACCGCGGTGTGGGGGCCGGCCGCCGAGTTCGGGGCGCTGCCGCTGAGCGACCACGAGACCTACTGGTACGGCTACTTCCGGCACCCGGCCGGCGCGGTGTTCCCCGATGAACTGGCCGCGGCCCGGGACCGCTTCGCGGGCTGGCCGTCCTGGGTCCAGGATCTGCTGGCCGCGACCCTGGCCGGCCAGCTCATCCGCAACGACGTCTACCACCTGCCGCACGGACCGGCGTCCTACACGGCCGGCCGCGTGGTCCTGATCGGGGACGCCGCCCACGCCTGCCTGCCCACCGTGGGCCAGGGCGCGGCCACGGCCCTGGAAGACGCGGTCTGCGTGGGCCGGATGATCGGGGCCCGAGTCCAGGCCGGCGCGGCGCTGGGGCCCGCACTGGCCGCGTTCGACCAGGCCCGGCGGCGCCGAGGGCAGCGGACCGTCCGCTCCGCCATCGCGATGGCCCGGATCGGGGCCGACCTCGGCCCGGGCTGGCGGCAGACCGCCCGCAACACCGCGCTGCGGCTGGCCCCGGCCGGCCTCATGGTCCGGTTCGGCTCGTCCGTCACCCGCTGGACCCCGCCCGCCTGATCGGTCAGTTTCTGAGAAGCCTTCCCGGCCACGTCTCCCTAGCCTTGAAGTCATCACCAGGAACAAGACCCAGGGAGAACCTCAAATGGCAGACGCCAAGAACGCCAAGAAGCCCGCCAGGAGCACCAGGCCCAAGGCGTTCAACGCCGACGAACGGGCTGCGATGAAGGACCGCGCCCGCGAGGCCAAGGCCAGCGCGGCCGACGGCGAGAGCGACGTGCTGGCCAAGATCGCCGACATGAAGGACCTGGACCGCGTCCTGGCCGAGCGGATCCACGCCATCGTCCAGGACGCGGCGCCCGGGCTCGCGCCGCGGACGTACTACGGGATGCCCGCTTACGCCAAGGACGGCAAGGTCGTCTGCTTCTTCCAGCCCGCGCAGAAGTTCAAGACCCGGTACGCGACCCTCGGCTTCCAGGACGCGGCTCACCTCGACGACGGCGCCATGTGGCCGACCGTCTACGCCCTGGCCGAGCTGACCCCCGAGGTCGAGGACCGCATCACCGCCCTGGTGAAGCAGGCGGTGAGCTGAGCCCAGGATCCTCCTCCGGGACCGTCGCGGTCTCGGCCTCCGGGACCTTAGCGGTCTCCGCCTCCGGGACCGTCGCCGTATCTGGCTCCGGTGCCACTCCCGCCTTCACCACCTCATCCGCCTCAGCAGCCCCATTCGGCACAGCAGCCCCGTTCGCCTCAGAGGCCGCCTGGGCCGGAGGAGCAGCGACCTCCTCGACCGCAACTTCCTCCACCACCACCGGCTCTGCTTCGGCCGAACCCACCGGCTCAGCCGAAGCCAGCGGCTCGGTGCTCCCCTCCAGCTGCAGGTGCGGCACGATCGGCTCCAGCCAGCGCGGCATCCACCAGGCGTGCTCGCCCAGCAGCGCCATCACCGAGGGCACCAGCATCATCCGTACCAGCGAGGCGTCGATCAGCACGGCGAAGGCCATGCCGATGGACAGCATCTTGACCGTCGGGTCGGTGTCGAGCACGAAGCTGGCGAACACCACCACCATGATCGCGGCCGCGGTGGTGATGACCCGGGCCGTACTGCCGATGCCGATGGCCACACTGCGGTGGGCGTCCCGGGTCGCCACCCAGGCTTCGTGCACCCGGGACAGCAGGAACACCTCGTAGTCCATGGAAAGGCCGAACACGATCGCGAACACCAGCATCGGCACGTAGGCCGGGACCGGCAGCGTGGTGTGCAAGCCGATGAGGCTGGCGCCCCAGCCCCACTGGAAGATGGCCACGATGACCCCGTAGGCGGCCCCGATCGACAGCAGGTTGAACACCGCCGCCTTGACCGCGATCACCACCGACCGGAAGGCCACCGTCAGCAGCACGAAGGCGATGGCCACCACGGTGAGGATCAGCCACGGGATCCGGCTGGTGATGCGCTCGCTGAAGTCGACCGTCCCGGCCGTGGTGCCGGTGACGTAGGTGGTCACCTTCGATTTGGGCAGCGCGGTGTCCCGCAACTGGTGCACCAGCTGCTCGGTCTGGGTCGCCTGCGGCCGGGTGGTCGGGATGACGCTGAACGAGGCCACGGTCCCGGCCGAGTTGACCTGGGCCGGGCTGACCGAAGCCACGCCCGGGGTGCCCTTCACGTTCTGCTGCATGGTACTCAGCAGCTGCTGGGTCTGCTGCGACGACTCCTTGGGCAGCTTGACCACCACGACCAGGGGCCCGTTGACCCCGACCCCGAAGCCCTGGGAGATGAGGTCGTAAGCCTGCCGGTTGCTCTCCGAGGTGGGGTTGGTGCCGTTGTCGGGCTGGCCGAGGGTGATGGAGAACAGCGGGATCGACAGCACGACCAGGATCAGAACGCTGACGATGGCCCACGGCCAGGGCCGGTCGCTGACCTTCTTGCCCCAGCGGGCGAACGCGCTGTGCTCGTGCTTGTCGTGGGTGGCGGCGGCGGTCTGGGCCGCCTGCTCCCGTGCGCTCAGGCCGGCCCGCCGGGCCCGGAACCTGGCCCCCAGCGAGCGCACGTTGGTCCGGGCCACGCCCATGAACGCGGGCACCAGGGTCAGCGCGGCCAGCATGGTCAGCGCGACCACGATGGCCGCGGCCAGGCCGAGCGAGCCGACGAACGCGACCCCGGACACGTACAGGCCGAGGATGGACACCACCACCGTGCCCCCCGCGACCACGATGGCCGCGCCCGAGGTCCCGGCCGAGTGGGCCACCGAGGTGACCACGTCCATGCCGGTGTCCAGTTGTTCCCGGTGCCGGGCCACCAGGAACAGGCCGTAGTCGACCGCGACGCCCAGGCCGAGCAGGGTGGCGATGGTCGGGGCCGTGGTCGGGAACGTCATCGCCGAGGCCAGCACGCCCAGCAGCGACAGGCCGGCCAGCACGCTGAAAATGGCTGAGATCAGCGGGATCGCCGCCGCGATCAGGGAACCGAACATGAACAGCAGCAGGACCAGGGCGCAACCCAGCCCGATGACCTCGGAGGTCAGGTCGTGGCTGGCCTGGCCGATCTGGCCGGCCCCGGCGCCGTAGGCGATCTGCAGGCCCGCGTCCTTGGCCGGGGCCACCGCCTTGTTCAGCTGATCCAGGTAGGCGGTGTCCAGGGAGTTGGGGTTCACGCTCCAGGACACGCTGCTGTAGGCGATCGTGCCGTCCTTGGACACCAGCCCGGAGCTGGCCGACGCGAACGGGCTGACCGCCTTGATCACGTGCGGCAGCTTGCTCACGTTGGTCACCGACTGGTTGACCGCGGCCTGCTGGGCCGACACCGTGCCCTTGGTGGCGTGGAAGACGATCTGCCCGGCGTACCCGCCCTGCTGTGGGAACGAGCTGCTCAGGGTGTCTTTGCCCACCGCCGAGCTGGTGCCGGCCACGGTGTAGTTGTTGACGTACTCGCCGTTGGTCGCATGGTGAGCGGCAAGCAGGCCGCCCAGGATGATGACCCAGCCGATGATCACGATCCACCAGCGGCGTGCGGAGAACGCGCCTAGGCGCTCCAGCAGCATGTTCATGAGCCCCCCAGCTCTGAGCCTGAGTGCCAGGATGCGGTGGGAGGGGCCCCGATGTCCCTAGGGAAAGACCCTAGTCCGGGAGGGCCGCCGGGGTTCGGGCCGCGATCAGCTCCCGCCGGGACCGGATATGCAGCTTGGTGAAGATGACGCTCAGGTGGTACTCGATGGTCTTGACGCTGACGAACAGCTCGGCCGCGGCCTCGCGGTTGGTCATGCCCGCGGCCACCAGCCGGGCCACCACCTGTTCGCGGGCGGTCAGCGCGTCCAGGTTGGGCTGGCTCTCCTGATCTCCGGCCGGGGTCGGCACCAGGACCCCGCAGGCGCGCAAGCCCTGATCGCAGGCGTCGGTCAGCGCGGCCGCGCCCAGGCCGGCCAGCACCTTCCGGGCCGTGAGCAGGGCCGTCCCGGCCGGCCGGCGTCTCTTCTCGCTGAGCAGGAACCGGCCGTAGTCCAGGGCCAGCAGCCCGTGGCCCAGACGCCGCGAACCAGCCCCTGCCCCCGGCGAACCCGCTCCCACCCCGGCCACGGCCGCCTCGAACGCCGCCTCCGCCCGGTCCGGCAGGCCGGCCCGCTGCCAGGCCAGCGCCTCGATCCGGGCCCGGTCGGCCCGGATCACGCCGCCCCACGCCGTCTGCGGGCTGTCGGCCAGGAGTTGCCGGGCCCGGTCCAGCTGGCCTTCATGCACCAACGCCTCGGCCATCCGGTAACGCCACATGGCCAGGTTGGGATACCCGGAGGCCGTTCCGAAGTCGCCGCGTTCCAGCGGGCCCAGGGCGGTGATCACCCCGGCCCAGTCCGCGCGGGCCCAGGCCACGTGCGCGTAGGCCAGCGCGGTGCAGGCCAGGGCCTCCATGGACGGGGCCAGCCCGGCCGCCTCCTGGGCCGCGGCCGCGTGGTCGGCGGCGGGCTCGGTCTCGCCCCGGGCCGCGTACAGGTAGGCGGCCACGCAGTGGGCGTAGGACAGGAACCAGGTGTGGTCGAGGTCCCGGCCGAGTGAGATGGCCACCTCGACGTGGGTCGCGGCCGCGTCCCAGTCGCCTCGGCGGAACTCGGCCTCGGCCAGGGCCGCGTAGGCGTTGGTGAGCCCGATCGTGGTCACCCCGGAGCGGTGCCAGCGCAGCACGGCCTGCAGGTCCTCGATCGCCCCCGGGAAGTCGCCCGCCCAGTTCCGGATCACCCCCCGCACGGTCAGTAGTTCGGCGTCGAACCCGCTGGGCCCGGGCTTGCGGGCCGAGCAGTCGGCCAGCAGGCCCAGGGCCCGGCTGATCCGGCCCGTCTTGGCGTAGCTCCAGGCCAGGGCCTGGCGGGCCAGGGCGTCGGCGTCCGGCACATCCCCGGCCACCGCCCGGGACCGCTCGGCCCAGGTCAGCGAGGCCTCGTCGTCACCCAGCGAGGCGTAGACCATGGCCAGGGCGGCGGTGATGTGGCCGTACAGGGCGGGCTGGCGGGCCGCGCTGACCGTGCCGGCCAGCGACCGCAGCTCGGCCGCGGCGTGCTCCAGCCAGCCCTGGGACACGGCCAGGATGGCCTGGACGTACCGCCGGTCCGGCCCGGGCGGCCGCGCCTCGACCGCCTCGGCGTGCTCGAACGCGGCCTGCACGTCGCCGGTCCAGATCAGCAGCCGGACCGCGCCGAACAGGCTCTGCTCGCCCCGGCCCGGGTCGCTGTCGACCCTGGCCGCCCAGGCCAGGTACTGCGCGGCCGGGCGCGGTGCTCCAGCGGCCTGGCTGGCCGTGGCCGCCTCGATCAGCTCGGCGGCCAGCTCGCCGTCGAACCCGCCGGCCGCGGCCGCGACCCGATGGGCGAACGCGGCCGGGGCCGGCACCAGCCCGGCCGCGGCCAGGTGCAGCCAGCGGCGGTCGCCCGGCGGCAGGTCCTCGTACACCGCCGCCCGGACCAGCGGATGGGTGAAACACAGCTCGTCCCGGGCCCGGCCCGGCGGGAAGTCCAGCAGCCGGGCCCGCACCGCCGCGTCGGCCGCGCTGGTGCCGTCGGCCAGGCCCGCCATGGCGCTGGCCACCCGGGCCGGGGCGCGGGTGCCCAGCACGGCCGCGGCCCGGACCAGGTCCCGGGCCGGGGCGGGCAGCCGCGCCAGCCGGCTCAGCACGGCCGCCGCGTAGGCGGCCGGGGCCGGCAGGTGGGCGGCGTCTCCGGCGAAGGCGTCGGCGGGCAGCTCGGCCAGCAGGGCCAGCAGGTAGAGCGGGTTGCCCGCGGTGTGCTCCTGGAGCCGGGCCCCGGATTCCGTGGTCAGGTCCCAGCGGCTGGCCGCGGCCAGCGTCACCACCTCGGCCGGGCTCAGGCCGGTCAGCCGCAGGTGGCGCGTCCGGTCCCCATCGGCCAGCAGCCGGGTCCAGCTGCCGCCCAGCTGGTCCAGCCGGCCGGGCCGGGCCGCCAGCAGGACCAGGACCGGGTCGCTGCGCAGCCGCCGCAGGCCGAACAGCAGGGCCTCGGCCGACGTCCGGTCGGCCCAGTGCAGGTCGTCGACGACCAGGATGACCAGCGGCGCCTCTTCTTCCAGGGCTCCGATCGCGGCCAGCAGGGCGGCCCCCAGGCTCAGCCCATCCTGCCCCGCGAGCTCAGCCACCCCGGCCGCCCCTGGGCGCCCGGCCAGCAACTGCCGGACCAGCCCGCCGTCCAGGCCGCTCTCGGCCGGGTCGCCGCTGGCCCACACCACCGCCGCGTCCGGGGCCATCCGCGCGCACCGATGCAGCAGCGCGGTCTTGCCGATACCCGCGTCGCCCTCGACGACCAGGATCCGGGGCTGCCCGGCCCGCGCCGCGGCCAGGGCCTCGCCTGCCGTCGCCAGTTCGCCGTCCCGGCCGACGAACCGGCCATGCCCGTCCTCACCCACCGGCTCCCCCCGGGGCCTCGAGTCGTGACCAGCTACTTTACCGCCACGAGCCCGGCCACCCCCGGATCAGCCACGCCAGGATCAGCCGCTGAGGACTAGCCGCTGAGGACTTCGCCGTCGTCGATGTGCCGCGGTCCGGTGAGGCTCACGTCGCCCTCGACCACCACCCCGCCACCGAACGTCACGTCACCCTCTACCCGCAAACGCCGGCAGCGCCGCAGCGACGGCGGCCCGGACGGGAACCGCTTGTCGAAGTCCGGCAGCAGCCGGTAGTAGTCCTTGTCCAGCGACACCACCGGCCCGACCCCCTCGTAAGCCGGCTTCATCTCCCCGGCGTCGGTCAGGTCGTAGGCGTCGGAGCGCACCACCAGCAGGTCGTCGGTGGTCTTGACCGGGGCGAACCGGGTCCGCGGCACCTGGATCGCCTGGGCTCCGGCCATCGAGCCGATCGCCGCGCCGATGGCCGATTCGAGCTGGATCACCGGAGTGCTGGACGAGTCGCGCGGGTCCACGGTCTTGCGGTTGACGATCAGCGGCAGGCTCGGCGCCGCCGGGTCGCTGGCCTGCAGGTCCTTGAGCGCGCGGAGGTCGATCCAGACGTTGTTGGTGTTGTACCAGCGCCAGCGCTCGACGTCGCTGAACGAGTCGTCCCCATCGGGCACCTGGGCTGTCTCCCGCAGCACGATGTGGCCCTGGTAGGAGGCGAGGTGACCGCCCTTGCGGTCGGCCGGGGTGCCCCGGGTGGCCTCCAGCGCGAACGGTACCTGCTCGGCCGCGAACCAGTCCGCGATCCGGACGTCGGCGATGGCCCCGAGGTTGTCCGAGTTGGACACGAACGCGTACCGCAGCCCGGCCTCGAGCAGCGTGTCCAGCGTGCCGGTGGCCTCCAGCGCCGGGTAGATGTCGCCGTGCCCGGGCGGGCACCACTCCAGGTCCGGGTCGGCCGGCCATTCCACCGGGAAGTGGTCGTCGGCCCGGATCTTGGGCTCCCGGCCCTGCAGGAAGTCCAGGGGCAAGCCCGGCAGTTCCAGCCCGCGCCGGCGCAGCAGTTCCACCGAGGGGCCGTGGGTGATCGCCGAGTTCATCAGCAGCAGCGGCAGCCGGACGCCCTCGTGCCGCTGACGCAGGGCCAGCACCTGGGTGGCGATGACGTCGAGGAACGTCATGTTGGCCTTGACCTCGATCAGCGACTTGGGCCCGGACAGGCCCATGCTCGTGCCCAGGCCGCCGTTGAGCTTGACGATGACCATCTGGTCGAGCACCTCACGGGCCCGGTCGGCCGGGGGCTCGGGCAGCTCGTCCAGGCTGGGCAGGTCGGCCAGCGGCTCCAGCTCGTCACCGGGCAGCAGCCCGCTCTGCTGCTCGTTCAGCTGGTGCAGACGCCGGCGCAGGGTGGCCAGTTCGGCGCCACGCACCCCGCCCGCCTCGGCTTTGGCCAGCACGGCGTCGACGGAATCGGTCGTGTTCACGCCCAGATTCTCCCCAGATCAGATACGTCCTCGCCGGTCCCGACACGGCCTCGGCGGCGCTCCGATGATAGTGGAGACGGTCACCCCGTGGGCTGGCCGGCCCGCGCGTCGGCCATGGTCTGCCGCAGCCGGGCCAGGCTGGTGGCCAGCTGATCCAGGTCGCGCGCCCCGAGTGGATCGGCCAGCCAGGTCTGCAGCTCGGCGTCCACCGTCGGGGTGGCCGCCGCCAGCAGGCGCTGTCCGGCCGGGGTCAGCGCCAGCAACGAGGAACGCCGGTTGGCCGGGTTGGGCCGCCGGGTCACCCACCCGGCCGCCTCCAGCCGGTCCACCGCCTTGCTGGTGGCCCCGACCGTGATCGCGATGTCCTGGGCCAGGTCGTTGACCCGGCAGTCGTCCCGGCTGTCGATGAACCGCAGGAACTCGAACTGTCCCATGGTCAGCCCATGCTCGTCGCGCAGCCGTTTCTCCAGCGTGTTGTACAGCCGCGTCTCGTACCGGACCAGGTCCCCGAACGCTCGCGCCAGCTCCGTCACCGGCTTCCTTCCATGAATTTGAGAGAAGATTATTCCTAGGAATATTTTTATATCGAAGGTCTTTCCACTAAGCAGTCAGTGAACCTGAGCTTAGCCAGGAGGACACCATGAGTCAGCAGCAGCGCACCGCCGTGGACACCCAGCTCCGGTCGGGCGGGCTGGACACCAGCCGGCCGATCGCGGAGCAGCGCGAGTCGTTCGCGGCCCTGATGGCCGGCCCGCCGCCGTCCGGGGTCAGCCTGGCCGCCACCACCCTGGGCGGCCGTCCCGCCCTGGAAGTCACCCCCGGCGGCGACCGGGCCGGCGGGACGATCCTGTACTTCCACGGCGGGTCCTGGGTGGTCGGCTCGCCCGCCACGGCCCAGGGGCTGACCGCCGCGCTGGTCCGCCGGACCGGCGTCCCCGCGGTCTCGCTGGACTACCGGCTCGCGCCCGAGCACCCGTTCCCGGCCGCCATCGAGGACGGGCTGGCCGCCTACCGCGACCTGCTCGCCCGGGGGGTGCCCGCGGATCAGATCATCCTGTCCGGCGACTCGGCCGGCGGTGGCCTGTCCGTGAACACCGCCCTGGCCGCCCGGGACGCGGGCCTGCCCCGGGCCGCCGGGATCGTGATCTTCTCACCCGGGCTGGACGCCACCCGCACCGGCGCCAGCATGACCACCAAAGACGGGGTGGACCCGCTGTTCACCAAGGCCGACCTGGACCAGCTGACCCCGCTCTACCTGGCCGGGCAGGACCCGCGCCAGCCGCTGCTCAGCCCGGCGGTGTACGCCGACCTGGCGGGCCTGCCCCCGCTGCTGGTCCAGGTCGGATCGAACGAGATCCTCCTCGACGACTCGACCCGGCTGGCCACCCGGGCCGCGGCGGCCGGGGTGGACGTGATCCTCGACGTCACCGCGGACGTGCCGCACGTGTTCCAGCTCTACGAAGGCCACCTGGACGAGGCCGACGCCGCCCTGGACCGGGCCGCCCGCTTCATCCGCGACCGGCTGGCGCCCCGCTGACTGGCTCACTGAGCAGGCCGTCCAGGGCCGCGGCCAGCTCCCGGGGGTGGATGGCGGCCAGGTCGGGGCCGGTCCCGGCCACAGTGACCAGGCCGATCTGCGGGGCCCGCTGCCGCAGCCGGGCCGGCTGGGCCTCCGGCAGCGGGCCGTCCCCGCCGCTGCGGACCAGCGTCACCGGGACCGGCAGCTGAGCCAGTTCGTCGCAGGCCGGGTCCGGGCCCAGGCTGGGACCCGGGTCCGGCCGGGCGGGCAGGTTGCCGGGATGGTGCCGCCACACCCACGACCCGTCCGGGCCCCGGACCAGTTCGTGGCGGACCTCCCGGCGCAACGCCGCCCGGGGCCGCTCCGGGTGCCGGGCCGCCAGTACGCCGAACGCCTCGTCCGGGCCGCCGAACCGCTCCGGGCCCTGGCCGGGCCGGGCTCGGTCCGCCCGCGCGCCCGGCAGCGTGTTGACCAGGGCGATGGCCGGCACCAGGCCCGGGTAGCGCCGGCTCACGGCCAGGGCCGTGAGCCCGCCCAGGCCCGTGCCCACCACCAGCCGGACCCGCGGCGCGAAGGCCCGGATGGCCTCGGCCACCGCCGGGGTGATCCGGGCCGGCTCGTACCGGCCGTCCCGGCGCCAGCCGGAACGCCCGTGCCCGGGCAGGTCGATGGCGGCCGCGGGCCGGTCCGAAGCCAGCGCCACCGTGTCCCAGGCCCGCGCGCTCTCCCGGCGATCATGCAGGAAAACCAGCTCGGGGGAGTCTTCACCCCAGATGACGGCGCTGATGTGACCCCCGGCCGGGACGCCGGCCCAGCTCCGGCGGACCCGGTGGCATCGGCCAGCCCGGCCGGCCTCGGCGGCCGCCTCGTCCACCAGCGCGAACTCGTCGGTCAGCTCAGCAAGATCCTGCGCCAGCACCACCATCAGCCGCTCCT
>DASXJM010000035.1:0-31811 GCA_036497405.1 Streptosporangiaceae bacterium
CGACGACGGGACCAGCGGCGACCACGCGCCGGACGGCGCGTGCAGGTCAGGCCTTACCAGCCCAGTGAAGGGAAGGTGCGGCAGACATGCCCACGCAGTATCCAGGGGGACCGCCAGCGAGACCGTCGCGGCCAGGGGCCATCCGGCCCCGGCTCATCGCGGCGGCCGCCGCCGTCCTGACCGCGGCCGGCCTCACGGTCGGGGCCGCCTCGCTCGCGTCCGCTTCGATCCCGGCCTCGGCCCGTCAAGCCGTCCCGGCCGCCGCCCAGGCTGCCCCGCGGGGGCTACCGCGCAACGCTGGCGCCACCGTCACCGGGCTGACCGAAGACCTCGCGGTCGGGCCGAACACCAGCAACAGCGGCGGCACCGTCATCGGGCCGGACTACACCCAGGGCGACCTGGCCACCGAGGCGGTCGGGCGAGAAGCCGTCCAGCTGACCACTCAGGGTCAGTCGATCACCTTCACCAGCACCGCCACCTCCAACGCCTTCGACGTCAGCTACGCGCTCAACCAGGGTGCCTCGGGCACGCTGTCGGTGTACGTCAACGGGACCAAGCAGTCCGCCAAGCTGGCGCTGACCGCGCAGTACTCCTACATCAGCACCGGCAACATCGCCGGCAGCAAGACACACCACTTCTTCAACGACGCCCGCATGCTGCTGTCGTCGGCGGTCCCGGCCGGCTCGACGATCAAGCTCGAGACCGACGCCGGCGACGTCACGCCGGTCACCATCGACGTGATGGACTTCTTCGACGTCCCGGCCGCGGCCAGCCAGCCCGCCAACTCGGTGTCGGTGGTCAGCCAGGGCGCCGACCCCACCGGCAACGCCGACTCGACCAGCGCGTTCAACAGTGCCATCTCGGCGGCCAACAGCGCCGGGGAGTCGGTCTGGATCCCGGCTGGCAGCTACCAGATCAGCTCGCCGCTGCAGGTCAGCAAGGCCACGATCGCCGGCGCCGGTGACTGGTACACCACGATCAGGACCAACGAGTTCATCAACAACACCTCGGCGGTGCCCGGCCCGGTCAACCTGAGCGGCTTCGCGATCATGGGTTCCACCGTGGGCCGGCACGACGACAGTTCGGCCAACGCGATCAACGGGTCGCTGGGTACCGGGGCCACCGTGAACGGCCTGTGGATCCAGGACACCAATGTCGGCTTCTGGCTTCAGTACGGCAACACCAACGTCACGGTGGAGAACAGCGTGGTGCTCTCCACCGACGCCGACGGCCTGAACTTCAACGGCAACGCGACCAACTCCACCGTCACCGGCAACTTCATCCGCAACACCGGTGACGACGGGCTGGCCATCTGGTCCTACCCGGCCGCCGACTCCGGCATCACGTTCAGCGACAACACCATCGAGCAGCCGAACCTGGCCAACGGCATCGCCGACTACGGGGGCTCCAACAACACGATCACCGGCAACGTGATCATGGACACCCAGCCGCTCGGCAGCGGCCTGGCCATTTCCAACGAGCAGTTCCTGTCCCCGGGCTTCGCGCCGCTGTCGGGCACGATCACCGTCTCCGGCAACACGCTGATCCGGACCGGAGCCATGAACCCCAACTGGGGCCACGCCATGGGCGCCATGCGGTTCGACGCCTACGACTACGCGTTTTCCGGCGTGACCGTCAACGTCACCGGCAACACCGTGGAGGACAGCCCGTACGAGGCGTTCGAGATCGTCGGCGGCGGTGGCCAGGGCTACGCGGTCACCGGGCTGAACTTCAGCAACGACACCGTCGACTGGACCGGCACCACGGTCTTCCAGGCCGAGACCACCGGGTCGGCCAGCGTCAGCGGGGTCACCGCCACCAACGTCGGCGTGGCCGGGACTTACAACTACGGCTACCCGAACAACACCGCCGGCACGTTCACGTTCAACCTCGCGGGCGGCAACTCGGGCTGGAGCACGACCCCGGTGCTGACCAGCTACGCCAGCCCGGTGGGCCTGCCACCCAGCGCCGGCGGTGGCGGAGGCGGCACCACTCCGCCGCCACCTCCTCCGACCAACCCGTGCTCCGACCTGTCGCTCAACCAGCCCGCCACCGCCAGCGGCTCGACCCAGACGTATACGCCCGGCAACGCGGTGGACGGGAACGCCAGCACCTACTGGGAGAGCGCCGACAACGTCTTCCCGCAATGGATCCAGGTTGACCTGGGCTCGGCCCAGAGCGTCGGCGGGGTAGCCCTGGACCTGCCCCCGTCGTCGGCCTGGGGAACCCGGACCCAGACGCTGTCGATCTCCGGCAGCACCGATGGTTCGAGCTTCACCACGCTGGACGGATCGGCCAGCTACACCTTCAACCCGGCCGCCGGTAACACCGCCACGGCCACGTTCACCGCGGCCAGCGTCCGCTACGTCCGGCTGACCTTCACCGCCAACTCGGCCTGGCCGGCCGGGCAGTTGTCGGAGCTGCAGGTCGAAGGGGCCAACTGCAGCGGTTCCGGTGGCACCACCCCGCCGCCCGGCAATCCGAACCTGGCCCAGGGCCAGCCCGCCACCGCCAGCGGCTCGACCCAGACGTACGCGCCGGGCAACGCGGTGGATGGGAACGCCAGCACCTACTGGGAGAGCACCAACAGCGCCTTCCCGCAATGGCTGCAGGTCGACCTGGGTTCAGCCACCAAGGTCGGGCGGCTGGTGCTGGACCTGCCGCCGTCGTCGGCCTGGGCCACCCGGACCGAGACCCTGGCGGTGTCCGGGAGCACCGACGGCGCCACGTTCAGCACGCTGGCCCCGTCGGCCAGCTACACCTTCAACCCGTCTTCCGGTAACACGGTGACCATCACCGTCAGCGCCGCCAGCGTGCGGTACCTGCGGCTGACCTTCACCGCCAACACCGGCTGGCCCGCCGGCCAGCTCTCCGAGCTCCAGGCCTACGCCAGCTAGCTACCCCATCCCACCCGGCCACCCCGCCGTCAGGCGCGGGGTGGCCGGGCCGGGGGAGTGCCGTCCCAGGCGGCGGTGACGAATATCGCCCGGTGGTCTGATCCACGAAATTGAAGGACACGCCCCCGGGTCCGCACTCCCGGCGAGGCCAGCCCGTAGTCGATGGCCCGGACGGGACTGCGGGCCGGGAAGGTCGCCCGCCGCCAGCCGCGCGGCGCCACCGTCACCCCATCCGGCAGGTCCTGCCGCCAGGTCCGGGCCTGCGTGTTGAAGTCCCCGCACACCAGCCAGGGCGTGTCCAGCCCCGTGAGCTGGCCAGCCAGCCGCCGCAGCGCCACCGCCCGGTCGTCCGCCTGGCTGGCGGGCAGATGCGTGCTGCCCACCCACACCAGCGTTCCGCCCACGTCCACCCGGGCCAGCGCCACCGTCCGCGGCTCGGTCGGCTCCGTGTCGGTGTACTGGTCCGGCGAGTGCACCCGCCACTGCTGCACCCCGAGGATCGGCCGCCGGGTCAGCAGGGCGTTCCCGTACCCCTCGGTGGCCGGCGACCCGCGATGCTCCAGCGCGGGCACGAACACCCACCGGTACCCCACCCGCTCGGCGATCTCCGCCAGCGGCCCGGCCTCACCCCATGGCGTGCTCACCTCGGTCAGCGACACCACATCCGGCCCGGTCCGGCGGATCAGCTCCTCAACCGCCGCCTGGTTGGGCCGTTTGTGATCGTCCCGCCACGAATGAATGTTCCAGTGCAGCATCCCCAGCCCGCTTCCGCCCACGTCACGCAGGCTAGCGGGTGGCCAGCGGGGCCGGGACCGTCAGTCCTCGGGGTCTTTGACGTAGGTGCCGCGGCCCTGGACGCTGACGATGAGGCCCTTCTTGCGCAATTCCCTCATGGCCCGGCGGATGGTCAGGTAGGCGACGCCCCAGGATTCGGCCATGTCGCGTTCGGAGGGCAAGCGGTGGCCGGGCTGCCAGTCGCCGGACTCGATATGGGCCGCAACGTAGTCCACGATCTGCGCGTAGATCGTCTTCGGGCCCTCGTGCACGATGTCCGGGCCTTGATCATCATCCACAACACCACACGGTAGGGCACCGCTGACCTGCGATTACGCATGTAATGCTTTAGATTGGCATGCATTGCTTCATGGCGGCCTGGTTACTCAGACGGTGCGTAATCGGGCGCCCCCGGGACGGTGACCAAAATGGCCCCGGGGTGCCCATAAGGACCCCGGGGCCAAGGCGGCCGAGGCGGCCGAAAGTGGTCAGGCCGGGACGGCCAGGGTCAGGCCGAAGCGCCGCTGGCTATCGGTCCACCAGTGCTCGGGCCGGAAGCCGGCCGCGGTCAGTTCGGCGGCCACACCCTGGCGGCGGAATTTGGCGCTGATCTCGGTGCGCAGCTCCTCGCCGTCGTCGAACGAGACGGTCAGGTCGATGGCGGGCAGGTGCACCGTCTGCCGGCCCACCGTGCGCAACCGCATCTCGATCCATTCCTGGTCCGGGTCCCAGCGGGCCACGTGCTCGAAGTTGTCCAGGTCGAAGTCGGCGCCCAGTTCGTGGTTGAGCACGGCCAGCACGTTCTTGTTGAAGGCCGCGGTCACCCCCGCTTCGTCGTTGTAGGCGGCGACCAGCACGGCCGGGTCCTTGACCAGGTCGGTGCCGAGCAGCAGCCGGTCCTGGCCGGACAGCCCGGATCGGATGCGAGCCAGGAACGAGGCTCGCTCGGCCGGCAGCAGGTTGCCGATCGTGCTGCCCAGGAACGCGACCAGCCGGGGACCGTCGCGATCTTCGCGCGTCCCGAGGTCCAGGTAGTCGTCGAAGTCGGATACCACCCCGTCCACTTCCAGTCCGGGGTAGTCGCTGAACAGGGCGCTGGCCGCGGCCAGCAGGGCCTGCTCGCTGACGTCGACCGGCACGTACCGGTGCAGGGTGCCGGCCGCGCGCAGGGCGTCGATCAGCAGCCGGGTCTTCTCCGACGAGCCGGAACCCAGCTCGACCAGGGTCTTGGCCTGGCTGGCGGCCGCAATCTGGCCCGCCTCGGCCTGCAGGATCTCTCGTTCGGCCCGGGTCGGGTAGTACTCGGGCAGGGCGGTGATCTTCTCGAACAGTTCGCTGCCGGCCGCGTCATAGAACCACTTGGGGGGCAACGATTTGGGGGTGGCGGTCAGCCCGGCCCGCGCGTCGGCGCGTAGTGAATCGGCCAGGAAATCGGCGGGCAGGCGACGTTCGACGTGCAGCGAAGTCGTCACTGACTCGGGTTCCTTCCGTCGGGACTGGAGGTGGCGGCCATGCCTTCGGGGAAGCTGCCGTGCTGGACGCTTTCGGCGCTGTCCGCGGTGACCTCGGGTGGCACCGGCAGCGGCTGGATCTTGACGTCGCTGGCCGTGGCGGTGACCAGGGACCGGTCCGGGACCTCGGCCCAGGCCGGGTCCTCGTCGGCCGGCTCGGAGGCCACGGTCACGCTGTCGGCGCCGTCCTGGTGGCCCTGACGGTAGAACAGCGAGTGGCCGGCGGTGGTGGCCGCGATCACGTGGCCGTCGGTGAGCAGGAAGTTGAACCGGCCCGCCACCCCGGCCTGATCGAGCAGGCCGATCACCGCGGCCAGGGCCTGGTCCGGGCCGGCGCCGTCCCGGAGCTGCCGCAGGGTCAGCGCCCACAGCAGGGCCGAGTCGACCCGCGCGTCCAGGTTGAGCAGGTCCAGCGGGCTGAGCGTGGCGGCCAGGCCGGCCGCCGTGCCCGGCCAGCCCACCAGCGCGCCGTTGTGGCTGAACAGATAGTGGTCGGCCCCGAACGGGGACGCGGCCGACGGGCTCGGCTCGGTGCCCCCGCTGGCGTCACGCACCGCGGCCAGCAGCGCGCCGCTGCGGGTGACCCGGGTCAGGTCGGCGAACGACGGGTCGGCCCAGATCGGCCCGGAGTTCCGGTACCGGGCCGGGACAGGGTCACCCTCGGCGTACCAGCCGGCCCCGAAGCCGTCGATGTTCATCGTGCCGCTGCCGCGCATCATCCGCGGCGCCCAGGCCTGCCGGTACAGGCCGAGCGGCGGGTCGATGATGGCCGCCCGCAGCGTGACCGGCGGGCCCAGGTAGGCCAGGTGACGGCACATCAGGAGGCCTCCGGAGCCGCCGACCGCGCGGTACGGAACCCGGCGAAGATCTGCCGCCGGATCGGGTAGTCCCAGTTCCGGAAGGTGGCCCGGCAGGCGGCCGGGCTGACCCCGAACGACCCGCCGCGCAGCACCTTGTACTCGGGGCCGAAGAACACGTCGGAGTACTCCCGGTACGGCCAGGCCTCGAAGCCGGGGTAGGGCAGGAAATCGCTGGCCGTCCACTCCCACACGTCGCCGATGAGCTGGCGGGCCCCGCTGGGGGCCGCGCCGTCCGGGTAGGAGCCGGCCGGGGCCGGGCGCAGGCTGGCCTGGCCCAGGTTGGCCTTATCGGCGGTGGGTGCGTCGTCGCCCCAGGGGAACCGGCGGGACAGGCCGGTGGCCGGGTCGTACCGGGCCGTCTTCTCCCACTCGGCTTCGGTGGGCAGCCGCCGGCCCGCCCAGCGGGCGTAGGCGTCGGCCTCGTACCAGCACACGTGCAGCACCGGTTCGGCCGGCGGCACCGGCTCGGTCACGCCGAACACGGTGTGCACCCACTCGCCACCCTCGCGGCGCCAGGTCATCGGCGCGGTCAGTCCGGCCCGCTGCCGGTGCTCCCAGCCCGCCGGGGTCCAGAACCGCGGGTCGTCATAGCCGCCGTCGGCGATGAAGGCCTGGTAAGCGGCGTTGGTGACTGGGGTGGTGTCGATGAAGAAGCCGGGTACGTGCACGGTGTGCGCGGTGCGTTCGTTGTCCAGCGCCCACGGCTCGGTCGACGTGCCCATGGTGAACGGCCCGCCGGGCACCGGCACCTCGGCCGGCAGGCTGAGGGCATCGGCGGGGGCGGCGGCGGGCGGGGCCACGGTCAGCACCGGGGCGCCCGTGCGCAACTGGTGGGTCATGAGCATGGTCTCGTCGTGCTGCTGCTCGTGCTGGATGATCATGCCGAACGCGAATCCGCCGGTGACCAGGCGCCGCCCGGAGAAGGCGGACTGCTCCAGCACGTCCAGGACCCGGCCGCGCACCTCGGCCGCGTACCCGCGGGCCTCGTGCGGCTGCAGCAACGGCAAGGTGGGCCGCTCGGACCGCGGATGCTCGAACGCGTCGTAGAGCGGATCGATCTCCGGATGGATCGGGTCCTGACCGCCCACCGCGCGCAGCAGCCACAGCTCTTCCTGGTTGGCGATGTGGGCCAGGTCCCACACCAGCGGGGACATCAGCGGCGAGTGCTGGCGGATCAGGTCGTTCTCATCCACGCACTCGGTGAGCGAGGAGGTCCGGTCGCGAGCCGCGGTCAGGGCGGCCGCGATCTCGGCCCGCAAAGTCTCCGCGGTGACCAGGGGCGTAGGCATGTCCTGGGTGGTCGGCGTGTCGTGGGACGCAGTCACTTTTTCCCCTCGAGTTGATCGTCGGCTGGGCATCGGCGCCGGAGCACGTAGCGCTCGGTGAATTCGGCGACCGAGGCGCGGATACCGGCCGGGGCGTTGGCCCGGCCCAGGGCGGCGTCGGCCGCCTCGAAACACTGCTGGCTGGCCCGGGCGATGGCCGGGTCAGCCGGGCCTTCGCGGGCCGCCCGCAGCCACGGGTTCGCCGGGGCCGCGGGGGCCGATCCGTTGTGCCCGTTGCTGCTGGCCAGCGGCTCAGACGCGGCCATGGCGGCGTCGGCGGCGGCCGGGTCCTCGAACAGGGCCCAGGCCACGGCGGCCGGTACGACCCAGCCGTCGTCGCCCGGCTGCGCGTCGATCATGCGCAGCTCCAGGTGGCCGCGCGGCCGCACCGGCGGGAACAGAGTGGACAGGTGATAGGCCAGATCGTCCTCGGTCGGCTGGCGTTCCCCCTGGCCCCGCAGCCAGTCCCGGAAGGTCAGCCCGGGCGGGGCGGCCCAGGACGGTGAGCCCTCCCGGCGGACCAGCATGAGCTCGGCGTCCAGAGCGTAGTCCGCGTAGGTGTCGCGCGGGTCGCGGTCCCCGTCCGGCGGGGGCTGGGTCCGGCCCGGGTCCAGATGAGCCCAGACCTCCTGCCGGGTCGAGCGCCAGCCGGACGGCCTGCCCTGGCGGAGCGGGGAGTTGGCGAACGCGGCCACCAGGACCGGTCCGACCTGGTGGGCCAGCCGCCACCGCCAGCGGTAGCCGCCCTTGGCCGTGGTGTCCTGACCGGCGTCCAGGCAGACCTGGACCGAGGCGGTGTTGCACATCATCTGGCGGCCCCACGGGCCGCTCCGGTCGAAGAACTCCTCCATCGCCGCGTACCGGGGCAGGTCCAGCACCCGGTGTGGCGCGCGGAGCGGATCGTAGCCGTAGCCCTGCAGGGACAGACCCGCGCGATCCACCGCCTGGCGCAAGGTGGCCATCTCATCGCGGACCGCTGTGATGCACTCGCCGAGGCTGTCGGCGGGGGCGGAGCTTAGTTCCAGCTGGCCGCCGGGCTCCGTGGTGAGCATGCTCCCGGAGGGCAGCGCGGCTGGGTTGGGAAGAACGGCCGGTGCGGTGAGATCGGCCACGGCCGGGAACGTGCGCTTCGCCGGTACGGGAAGCGCTGGATCACGGGCATCGCGGACGAGCCACTCCAGTTCAACGCCGACCTTGCTCGGTGGTCCGGTTTTGAACGCGATGCCGTGCACGTGCGCGGCCGCGGTCTCCTCAGTCAGGCCGCCCTCCGCGGGCGGGTCATTGGGCCAGGTCACGGTTACCCCGTTCGTCAGCGGAAGTGGCAAGCAGGCACATCTCAGGCCGAACGTAACAAGGGGGTCTGACAAAACAGTGATCCCGCCCGGCGCCGCTGGTGGCACGCCGGGAGGTCCCGTTCCCGATGATGATCAGACCCGGGGGCTCCGTTCTGAAAGCCGTGTGCTGGACTCAGATAACAACGACGTCCCGGTTACCCGGATTCCCGCCTTTTACGCCCGTCTGCGGCCCGGCCCGGTCACGGTCGGCGGCTACCCGGTCACGCCGGGGTGGTGGCCCGTGTCACGATCCGGCCCGCCGCCCCGGTCTGAACCGCGCCGACCAGGGCCGCCTCCGTGCCCCGGGCCAGGAGGCCTTCGCGCAGCCCGGCCAGGGCCGCGGGCGGCACCGCGATCAGCAGGCCGCCCGAGGTCTGCGCGTCGTGCAGCAGCACCGCGGTGTCCGGGTCGGTCTCGGGATCGATGTCGGCCACGTCGGACAGGTAGCTCATGTTGGCGCTGGTGCCGCCGGAGACAAAGCCCGCCGCGGCCAGTCCGGCCGCCCCGGGCAGCAGCGGGACCTGGTCCGCCCAGACCTCGGCGGCCACGCCGCTGGCCCGCAGCATCCGGTGCAGGTGCCCTAGCAGCCCGAACCCGGTCACGTCGGTGGCGGCCCGTACCCCGGCCGCCAGGGCGGCCTCGCTGGCCGGCCCGTTCAGCGTGGTCATGGCGTCCACCGCGGCGGCCAGCACGTCGTCCGGGGCCGCCCCGCGCTTGTGGGCGGTGGCCACCACTCCGGTGCCGATCGGCTTGGTCAGCACCAGCAGGTCGCCGTCGCGGGCCTGGTCCACGGTCATCAGCCGGGCCGGGTCGGCCAGGCCCACCACGGCCAGGCCGTACTTGGGCTCGGGGTCGTCGATGGTGTGGCCGCCCACCACCAGGCAACCGCCGGCCGCCGCCGCTTGCGAGCCGCCCCGCAGCACCTCGGCCAGGAGCTCGACCGGCAGGGTCTGCCCGGGCCAGGCGGTCAGGTTGAGCGCGATGACCGGGCGGCCGCCCATCGCGTACACGTCGGACATGGCGTTGGTGGCGGCGATCCGGCCCCAGTCCCGCGCGTCGTCGACGATCGGGGTGAAGAAGTCAGTGGTCAGCACCAGCGCGCGGTCATCGTCCAGCCGCAGGACGGCGGCATCGTCGCCCTCGGCCGCGCCCACCAGCAGGTCCCCGGCCGCCCCGGCCAGCGCACCCTGCTCCGTGCCGAGGGCGGCCATCAGCTGGTCCAGCTTGGCCAGTGGCAGCTTGCAGGCACAGCCCGCGCCATGCGACAGGGACGTGAGCCGGATCTGTTCGGTGGTCATGAGCACTCTTTTCGCCGTGGTGAGCCGGAGCATCCCCCGTCGTCCCTCATTATGGAAAGAGCACCGAGTGACGGCTGGGCCCGGGGGCCGTTCACGCGCAGCCGTATGAACACAAGGGGCACGGCTCCCACCCCGCGCACGAATCGTGTGCGATTGATGACACGCCGTAGTTACGGAGATGACGGCGTGTGCTCGGGGCCTCTGGCAGGATGGAACAACGATGAAGGTGCCGTCCGTAAGGATCCCGGCTCTCCGCCGCGGAAAGTCCAATGAGCTTCCCGGGGTGGTCGCCCCGGCGCGTCTGGACCGCCGGACCAAAAACCTCACCAAGCGGCTTGAACCCGGTGACATCGCCATCATTGACCACGTCGACCTGGACCGGGTGGCAGCCGACGCGCTGATCAGCCGAAAGGTGTCCGCCGTGGTCAACGCGGCGGTCAGCATGAGCGGTCGCTACCCCAACCTGGGCCCGCAGCTGCTGATGGAAGCGGGCATCCCGCTCGTTGACGATGTGGGCCAGGAAGTGTTCAGCCGGGTCCGCGAGGGGGCCACCGTCCGGCTCGACGGTGACACTCTGTACGTCGGCGAGCAGGTGGCGGTCAAGGGCACGCCGCAGACCACCGAATCGGTCGACGCCATGATGGCCGAGGCCCGGGCCGGGATCGTCACCCAGATCGAGGCGTTCGCCGCCAACACCATGGAGTTCCTGAAGCGGGAACACGAGCTCCTGGTGGACGGGGTGGCCATCCCGGACATCAAGACCCGGATGGACGGCCGGCACGTCCTGGTCGTCGTCCGCGGCTACCACTACCGCGAGGACCTGGCCGCGCTGCGTCCTTATATCCGCGAGTACCGGCCGGTGCTGGTGGGAGTGGACGGCGGGGCCGACGCCCTGCTCGAGGCCGGGTACGTGCCCGACGCCATCGTGGGCGACATGGACTCGGTCACCGACGAAACCCTGCGCTGCGGGGCCGAACTGATCGTGCACGCCTACGCTGACGGCCGGGCGCCCGGCCTGAACCGGGTCAACGAGCTGGGCCTGACCGCCGCGGTCTGCCCGGCCGCGGGCACCAGCGAGGACGTGGCCCTGCTCCTGGCCGACGGCAAGGGCGCCAGCCTGATCGTGGCTGTGGGCACCCACTGGACCCTGGAGGAGTTCCTCGACAAGGGCCGGTCCGGGATGGCCAGCACCTTCCTGACCCAGCTCCGGGTCGGCACCAAGATCGTCAACGCCAAGGGGGTCAGCCGGCTCTACCGGAGCCGTATCTCCAGCTGGTCCCTGGTCGTACTCGCGCTGGCCGCCATCGTCACCGTGCTGGTGGCCGTGGCAGCCTCACCAGCCGAGCCCATCCTGATCCGATACTTCGACGCAACGTGGCATTCGTTCGTCTCCTGGCTCACCGGACTGTTTACGTGATTGATTTTCGATACCACCTGGTTTCCATCGTCGCTGTCTTCCTGGCCCTGGCGGTCGGGATCGTGCTCGGCTCGACCGAGCTCCGCGGCGCCGCCCTTTCTGCGCTGGACCGCACCTCGAGCTCGCTGAGCAGCAAGCTCGACGCGGCCAACAACGAGAACAGCGCGCTGCAGCAGCAGGTCCAAGGCGACCGCCAGTTCGCCCAGGCCGCCGAGCCGGTGCTGCTCAAGCAGCTGCTGGACGGCAAGAAGGTCGTCATCGTCACCACCCCGGGCGCGCCCAGCAGCGTGGTCAACGGCATCAAGACCGGGCTGAGCGACGCGGGCGCCACGGTCAGTGGCCAGGTCGCGCTGTCGTCCAAGTTCGCCGACACCAGCGCCAGCAATCTGAGCCTGCTCGACCAGCTCACCCAGCAGGCCACGCCGTCGGGCCTGACGCTGACCAACGGCAGCCCGCAGCAGCAGGCGGCCCAGGTGCTGGCGGCCGCGATGGTCTCCAAGGCCAGCAACTCCGGGTCCGGCAACAACAAGCCGGGCAGTAACAAGTCGGGCAACGGCAACGGCAACTCGGGCAACAGCAACTCGGGCAACGGGAACGGCAACGGCTCGATCAGCAGCCAGGACGCGCAGACCATCGTGTCCAGCTTCTCGGCCGGGCAGTTCATCTCGGTCACCGGCCACCCCACGTCCGGGGCCACACTGGCGGTCATCGTCACCCCGGCCACCGCCCCCCAGGACGGCAACTCCGATCCGGTCAACCAGGCCGTAGTGGCCCTGGCCCAGGAGTTCGGCCAGGCCAGCCAGGCCACGGTGGTGACCGGGCCGTCGGCCGGGTCCGGCACCGGCAGCGCGATCTCGGCCGTCCGGTCCAGCGGTGCCGCCAACAACGCCTCCACGGTGGACAACGCCGACTCGGTCGTTGGCCAAATCGTTGCCGTCCAGGCGCTGGAGCAGCAGATGAATGGGCACAAGCCCGGTAGCTTCGGTACTCAGTCGAACGCTAACTCTGCGGGACCCAGCCCGGCGCCGACCCCCAGTGCGTCATCCAGCGCCTCATCGAGTTCCTCGCAGAAAAATTCTTCTAAGGGGAAGTAGATGACCAAGGCCCGGCGTGCAGCGGCTTCGGCCGCGACGGCGGTCATCGCGGCAGCGGCGGCCCGGGCCGCCTACACGGCGCTGACCCGCAACCCGCCGGGTGGGGCCACCCAGTGGACCCGGACCAACCACCGTGGTGAGCCGGTCACGCTGCTGGGAGGACCGGCGGTGGCGGTGGCCGGAGCCGCGGCCGCGCTGCTGGCCCCCGCGCTGCCGGCCCGGACCCGCGCCGCCCTGGTCGCCGCGTCCGCCGGGGCCGGGGCGTTCGGCGGCTACGACGACATCGCCGGGTCCGGAGCCAAGCGCGGCTTCAAAGGTCACCTCGGCGCGCTGGCCCACGGGGAGATCACCACCGGCTCGGTCAAGCTGGGCGGTATCGGCGCCACCGGGCTGGCCGCCGCGCTGTGCACCGGCGGCCCGGCCGTTGACGTGGCCATCAACACCGCCCTGGTCGCGGGCAGCGCCAACCTGCTCAACCTGTTCGACCTCCGGCCCGGCCGCGCGATCAAGGTCACGCTGGCCGCGGGGATCCCCATCGGCCTCACCCAGCTGGCCCGCCCGGACGCCGGCCGGGGCCGCGGGGGAGCGGCCACGGTGGCGGCCCCGCTCGGCGCGGCGGTGGCCATGCTCCCGGACGACCTCGGCGAGCGGGCCATGCTCGGTGACGCCGGGGCCAACGCGCTCGGGGCCATGCTCGGCACGGCCGCGGCCGGCCGCCTGAGCCGCCGCAGCCGCCTGGCCCTGCTGGCCGGGGTGACCGGGCTGACCGCGGCCAGCGAGGTGGTCAGCTTCACCAAGGTCATCCAGCGCACGCCGCCGCTGCACTGGCTGGACATGCTGGGCCGCCGGCCCGCGCACGCGGCCAGCCCGGCCAGCGCCAACGGTCACCAGACCGGCACCCTGGCCACGGAGCTGCCCGCCGCCGCTGTGCCCACCCCGTGACCATGACCCTGTGACCACGCCGGTGGCCGAGCGGGGCGCCGACCAGGAGCCAGGCCGGGGCATCGGGCGGGCCGCCGCGGTCATCGGGGTGCTCACGGTGGCCTCGGGGGTGGTGGGGTTCGGCCGCCAGCTGATCTTCGCCCATACCGTCGGGGTCAGCTGCGTGGGCCAGGCCTACGCCACGGCCAACCAGGTCCCCAACATCGTCTACGACATCGTGCTCGGCGGGGCGCTGACCAGCGCGGTGGTGCCGGTCCTGGCCGGCCCGGTGGCGCGCGGCCGGGACGGCGCGGCCGAAGCCCGGCGGATCGCCTCGGCCCTGCTGACCTGGACCGTACTGCTGCTGGTGCCCGCGGCCCTGGTCATCGCGCTGATCGCGGGCCCGCTGACCAGCGCGCTGATCCCGGCCACCCCCGGCTGTGCGCACGCGGCCACCCTGGCCGCCAGCGGCCGGATGCTGGTCGCGTTCGCGCCTCAGATCCCGCTGTACGGGCTGGCCGTGGTGCTCTACGGCATCTTGCAGTCGCACCGCCGGTTCACCGCCCCGGCCCTGGCCCCGGTCCTGTCCAGCGTGGTGGTGGCGGCCGCCTACATCGCGTTCGGGGTGCTCGGGC
The DNA here is from genome assembly GCA_036497405.1 of Streptosporangiaceae bacterium. Lineage (GTDB taxonomy): Bacteria > Actinomycetota > Actinomycetes > Streptosporangiales > Streptosporangiaceae > Bog-532. The sequence goes on from DASXJM010000035.1 coordinate 14,067, forward strand.
GCGGCTTCCAGAATCGCCCCGGGGCACTGCCGGCCACGGCGGAGCTGACCCTGTCCCTGGGCACCACCGCCGGGGTGCTGGCCCTGGCCGCGTGCGGCGCGTTCCCGGCCGGACGGCTGCGGCTGGGGCTGCGGCTCACGCTGCGGTTCCCCGACGGCGTGGGTCGCCGGGTGTCGCGGCTGGCCGTGGCGGGCGTGCTCACGCTGATCGCCCAGGACCTGTCCGCCCTGGCTGCGACCGTGCTGTCCAACGCGCGCGGCGGCCACGGCGCCCTGGTGCTGTACGGCTACGGCTGGCAGGTGTTCTTCATCGTCTACGCGGGCCTGGCCGTGCCCGTGGCCACCAGTGCCTTCCCGCTGCTGTCGGCCCAGACCGGCCGCGACGAGTTCCACGCCACCAGCGCCGCCGCCAGCCGGGCCGTGGTGCTGATGTCCTGGCTGGGTACGGCCGTGCTGGCCGGCGCCTGCCTGCCGCTGGCCCAGGTGTTCGTCAGTGGCCACGACGCCACCCAGTCCCATCAGCTGGCCTGGTCGCTGGCCCTGTTCGCGCCGGGCCTGGTCGGCTACGGCCTGACCGCCGCGTTGTCCCGGACCCTGTACGCGGCCGGCCGCAGCCGCATCACCGCGGCGGCCATGTCCGGCGGCTGGCTGCTGGTCATCGTGGCCGACCTGGCCATCGTGCCGTTCGTGTCCCACCAGTGGGTGGTGCCCGCGCTCGGCCTGGGCACCACGATCGGGCTGGTCGCGGCCGGGATCGCGCTCACCGTGGCCGTGCGGCGGGCTCTGGGCCGGGCCGCCCTGGCCGGGCTGACCCGGGCCACGCTGGCCGGGCTGGGCGGTGGGCTGGCCGGCGCGGCGGCCGGGTTCGGCGTGACCGAGGCCCTGCCGGGGCACGGATTCCTGCCCAGCGCGGCGGTCACCGTGCTGGCCGCGGCCGTGGCCACGGTAGCGTTCCTGGGCGTGGCGTTCCTGACCGACGGCGGCGACCTGCGAGCCGTCACCACCCGCCTGCTCAGCCGCCTGGGCCGCCGCCCGCCAGCGTCAGGGCCAACGCCAACAGCAACGCCACCGTCGCCGCCAGACCCAGGGGAGCAGCCGTGAAAGTCGCATTCGTGCTCGGCACCACGGCCGGCGGCACGCTGCGCCACGTCCAGATGCTGGCGGCCGGGGGTGCGGTCCGCGGCGTGCCCGCCGTGGTCTGCGGCCCGGCCGAGCACGAGCCGGACTTCCGCTCCATCGCGCCCTCCCACCCCGGCGCGGCCCCGGTCAGCTTCGAGACCGTCCAGTTCGGCGACCGGCCCAGCGTCCGGGACGGGCTGGCCGTGCTGCGGCTGCGCCAGGTCCTGAACCGGCACCGGCCCGACGTGGTGCACGCCCACGGCCTGCGGGCGGGCGCCCTGGCCGCGCTGGCGCTCACCCTGGCCCTGCGCCCGGCCCGTGCCGCCCTGCCGCTGGTGGTCACGGTGCACAACGCGCCCCCGGCGGGCGGGGTCAACGGCCCGATCTACCAGGGATTGCAGTTCCTGGCTGCCCGCAGCGCGGCCGTGGTGCTGTGCGTCTCCGGCGACCTGGAGGACCGGATGCGCCGGGCCGGGGCCCGCGACGTCCGCCGCGCCCTGGTCCCGCCCTACAGCCCGGCGGCCCCCGCCACCGAGGCCACCACCGACCCCGGGGCCGTCGAGCAGGAACTCCGCATCCAGGACCGCCCGCTGATCCTGGCCGCGGCCCGGCTGGCCCCGCAGAAGGGCCTCGACACCCTCATCGAGGCCGCCCGCGCCTGGCAGGACCTCACCCCGGCCCCGCTGCTGGCCATCGCCGGCTCGGGCCCGCTGCACGACCAGCTGGCCGCGGCCGCGGCCCCGCTGGGCGAGAACGTGCGGCTGCTCGGCCAGCGCGCCGACGTGCCCGCCCTGCTCGCCGCGGCCACGGTGTTCGTGCTGCCCAGCCGCTGGGAAGGCCAGCCGCTCATCCTCCAGGAGGCGCTGCGGGCGGGCCGCCCCATCGTCGCCACCCGGGTCGGCGGTACCGCCGACCTGACCGGGGACGACGCTGCCCTGCTGGTCCCGCCGGACGACCCGGCCGCGCTGGCCGAAGCGGTCCGCCGGGTGCTGGCCGACGACGCCCTGGCCACCCGGCTGGCCGACGCGGCCCGGGACCGGGCGCGCACGCTGCCGTCGGTCAACCAGGCCACCGAGGCCGCCCTGGCCGTCTACCGGGAGGTCAGCGGCACCATGCCGGAGCTGGACGAGGGCACCCCGCCCGAGCTGGGCGGCGGCACTTCGCCGGAGCTGGACGGAAATTGACGGACACGCACCGATTTCCGCGTTTCCTTCCGTGCCTGACCTGGAGATCCACTAGCATCCAGCCATTGACCTGCTAACTCGCCTCCGCAGTACCCGGCCTGGCCTGGCCGCCCGGGTCAGCTGGGCTGTCGCCGCGGTCGCGCTCGCTGCCTTCCTGGTGGCGGCGTTCGTCATCCTCCCCGGCCATCATCCCGCCGCCACGGCCGACAGCCAGCTCCGGCCGGTCACCACCGACCCGGCCCGGAACCAGGGCAGCCCGGACGGCGCCGACGCCGTGATGATCCGGTCGCCGGTGATGGCCCAGGCCCGGCCGGCCACGGCCCGGCCGGCCCCGGCCACCACGCGGGCTCCGTCGTCGCCGCCCGCGTCGCCCACTCCGGACCCGGCCACCTCGGCGCCCTCATCCGGCCTGGTTCCGCAGGCCACCGCCGAGTACGAGACCCCCAAGGGGTCGAACGAGCTGGCCTGGTCGGAAGCGATCCTGAAGGGCCTGGGCGACCCCATCACCAACGCCAACGTCATCTCGCTGGGCTACTGGATGCAGAACGAGGCCGGGTCGCCGCCGTACGGGATCGTCGGGGCCAACAACCCGGTCAACGTCAGCCAGCCCGGCTACGGCGGCACCGCCATCAAGGCCGAGGGGTGCTGCTACTCGCTGTACTCCTACCCCTCGGTCACCGACGGCGTGGACGCCACCGTGGCCTACCTGAACAACGGGGCCTACTCGCTGATCCTGGCCGCGCTCAAGGCCGGCGACGGGCTGACGTCCTCCTCACTGGCCGACGAAATCGGCACCTACAGCGGGCACGGCTACACCACGATCCCGGACTCCTGGGGCTCCTCCCAGGGCCAGCCCGAGACCCCCTGACCGGCCCCGCCCGCTACTCCAGGGCCGGCACCGAGTTGGTCCGGGCCACCTCGGAGTACCAGGCCGCGCTGCGCTTGGGGATGCGCCGCTGGGTGCCGTAGTCCACGAACACCAGGCCGAACCGCTTGGAGTACCCGTGGGCCCACTCGAAATTGTCCATCAGCGACCAGGCGAAGTACCCGCGCATGGGCACCCCGTCGGTGATCGCGCGCCGGACCGCCTGCAGGTGGCCGTGCAGGTAGGCGATGCGCTCGGGGTCTTCCACGGTGCCGTCCGGGTTCACATAGTCGTAGCAGGCGGCGCCGTTCTCGGTGATGTAGAGCGGCACGCCCGGCGCGTCCTCGCTGACCCGGACCAGCAGGTCGTAGAGGGCGTTCGGTTCGACCAGCCAGTCCATGGCCGTGACCGGCATGCCGCTGGGCTTGACGAACGTGGCCCCGGGCCGCCACGGCATCGGCTCGTCCCCGCGCCGGTAGTTCTCGCCCTCGCGCACGGCCACGAAGTGCGGGGCGTAGAAGTTCACGCCCAGGAAGTCGATGGGGGCCCGGATCACGTCGAAGTCGCCATCCCGGATCAGCGCCGCCCCCGGCGCCTGGCCCTCACCGAGCCGGTCCGGGTACCGGCCCTTGGTCAGCGGGTCCAGGAACACCCCGTTGAGGTCGGCGTCGATGTCGGCGGCCAGTTCCCGGTCGGCCGGGCGGTCGGCGCCGTCCGGGTAGACCGGGGCCATGTTGAGCGTGATCCCGACCTGGGTGGCCCGCGGTGACGGAGAGGCCGCCCGGACCGCGGCGGTGGCCAGTCCGTGGCCCAGCAGCAGGTGGTGCACGGCCGCCACGTACTGGCGCGGGTCGGCGATCCCCGGCGCATGCTCGGCGCTGCGGTAGCCCATGCTGGAGGCCACCCACGGCTCGTTCAGCGTGATCCAGCGCTGCACCCGGTCGCCCAGGGCCCCGGCCACGATGCCGGCGTAGTCGGCGAACAGCGCGGCGGTGTCCCGGGTGGCCCAGCCGCCCTTGTCCTGCAGCGCCTGCGGCAGGTCCCAGTGGTACAGCGTGACCAGCGGGGTGATCCCGCGGTCGAGCAGCTGGTCGACCAGCCGCCGGTAGTGGTCCAGGCCGGCCTGGTTGGGGGCCCCGCGCCCGTCGGGCTGGATCCGCGGCCAGGCGATCGAGAACCGGTAGGCGTTCACCCCCAGCTGGGACAGCAGCCCCAGGTCCTCGGTGGTCCGGTGGTAGGCGTCGCAGGCGATGTCGCCGGTGTCGCCGTTGGTGGTCCGGCCGGGCGTGTGGCTGAACGTGTCCCAGATCGACGGGCCCCGGCCATCCTCGGTCACCGCCCCCTCGATCTGGTAGGACGCCGTGGAAACACCCCACAGGAAGCCGTCCGGAAAGGCGTCACGCCCCTGGCTCATCTGATCTCCTCGTGCCCGTCGTGTTTCCCTATGCGGGATTGACACCGCTTACATGCCCTTCTAGCATCACAGTTCAACACGAATGTAACCGCTTACAACCGAGGAAACCCTACATGCCCACCGTGTACGACGTGGCCCGGCTGGCCGGCGTCTCAACGGCCACGGTGTCGCGGGTGATGCGCGGTTCGGACCTCGTGCGCCCGGTGACCAGGGACCGCGTGCTGGCGGTGATCGAGGAGGTCGGCTTCGTGCCCGACGCCTCGGCGCAGGGCCTGTCCCGCCGCCGCAAGGAGATCATCGGCCTGGTCGGCCTGGAACGCGGCGTCAACGAGACCGACATCGAGCGGGACGGCCTGCTGTTCGTGGACGTGGTCGTGCACGCGGTGGAGGCGGTGCTGCGGGGCACCGACACCTCCCTGCTGCTGTCCTTCGGCCCCAGCGGCGAGCAGTTCCACGACCGGATCCGGGCCCTGTCCGGCAAGGTGGACGGGCTGCTGGTGGTCGAGGACGCGCTGGCCCCGGCCCAGCTGCGGGTGCTGGCCCGACGGCTGCCGGTGGTGGCCATCGCCGCTTCGGCGGCCGGGGCGGGCCTGGACGTGGTCCGGGTCGACAACCCGGCCGGCATGCGCGACCTGGCCACCCATCTGACCACCGGCCACGGCTACCGCCGGCTGGGTTTTGTCGGCGGCCCGCGCGACGCTCCCGACGCGGTGGAACGGCTGGCCGCGTTCTCCACCGCTGTTCGCAGCGTGCCCGGCTGCGCCGTCGACGTCGTCCCCGGTGGTGACTTCTCCGAGGCCAGCGGGCGCACCGCGGCCCGGGTCCTGCTCAGCCGGGAGGCCATCCCGGAGGCGGTGGCCTGCGCCAACGACCAGATGGCGATCGGCGTCATGCGCGAGCTCCAGCGGTCCGGCATCGCCATCCCGGGGGACGTCGCGGTGACCGGCTTCGACAACATCTTCCCCGGGCGGGTGGTGGAACCGGCCCTGACCACGGTCGGGCAGCCCGTCCGGGAACTGGGCGTCCGCGCCGCCGCCCGGCTGCTGGAGCGCATCGAGGGCAGCACCGAACCGGCCCGCGCCGAGACCCTCCCGACCGAACTCGTCCTCCGGCGCAGCTGCGGCTGCCCGGCCGAGGCAAAGGAGTAGCACCAGGACCCTTACCGAGCGGGGAGCGCCGAGCCTAACCCAACGAAGGGAGAAACTCCGCATGCGACATCACCTCCGCACGGCCAGGAAACGACTCACCGGCCCATCGCCCGCCGATCCACCCGGCGGCCCGTGGCCGGGAGGCCCCGCCGGGGTCGCCGCGCCCTCCCGCTTGCGCGGCGCCCCCGGCTGGTGGGCCCGCGGCGGGTGGGCGCGCGGCCGGATCATCGCCGCCGCCCTCACCCCGCTGCTGCTGGTCGCGGGCGTGGTCGCCGGGGTCGCCGCCCCGGCCCGCGCCGACACCGTGCCCGCGCCGCCGTCCGGCTGGTCCACCGTGTTCAGCGACGACTTCTCCGGCCCGGCCGGGTCCGGGGTCGACACGAACTGGACCTACGACACCGGCACCCAGTACAACGGCACCGGCTGTGCCGCCAGCTACGGCACCGGCGAGGTGGAGAGCAACACCAGCTCGACCACCAATGTCGCCGAGGACGGCCAGGGTCACCTGAACATCACCCCGGTCAACTCGGGCGGCGCCTGGACCTCAGGGCGGATCGAGACCACCGCCGACAACTTCCAGGCCCCGGCCGGCGGCGAGCTGGAGGTCTCGGCCGAGATCGAGCAGCCCAACCCGGCCAGTGGCCTCGGCTACTGGCCCGCCTTCTGGATGCTGGGCGCGGGCTACCGGTCCAGCGGTGCGGGCACGTCCGGCACCATGGACTGCGCCAGCTGGCCGTCCACCGGTGAGATCGACATCATGGAAGACGTCAACGCCCAGTCCAACCTGTACGGGACCTTCCACTGCGGCACCGACCCCGGCGGCCCCTGCAACGAGACCAACGGCCTGGGCAGCGGGGCCACCGCGTGCTCGGGCTGTCAGACCGGCTACAACACGTACTCGGCCATCATCAACCGCACCGACACCAGCAACGAGTCGATCACCTTCCTGCTCAACGGCAACGCCTACTACACCGTGACCGAAAGTCAGGTCGGGGCGTCCACCTGGCAGGCCGCCGTCGACCACGGCTTCTTCCTGATCCTGGACCTGGCCATGGGTGGCGGCTTCCCCAACGGGGTGTGCGGCTGCACCTCACCGGACGGTTCCACCAGCTCCGGCGCCCCCATGAGCGTCGGCTACGTCGCCGTCTACCAGACCAGCAGCTAGAGACCCGTACCCCGACACGGTACGGCGGGGCGGCACCCGGCTTGGAACCCCTGGGTGCCGCCCCGCACCCCTGCCCATCCCGCGCAGCGACAGCGTCGCCATAACCTGTCGCTGTGGTGCTGATCCGGGTGGCGACACCCGACGACGTCGAGGGAATCGTGGCGGTCCGGCAGGCCAGCTGGCTCGCGGCTTATCGCGGGATCGTCGCGCCCGAAATCATCGAGCGGGCGCTGGCCCAAGCTGACGCGGCACGCCTGCGGGCCCGTTTCGCCGATCAGCCCTGGCGCCACACGCTGGTGGCCGAACCCCAGCCCGCGCCGGATCCCGCCGCCCCGCCGGTGCCCGTCATCACCGGTTACGCGTCCTACGGCATTGAACGTGGGGTGGATGGGCACCCCCGGCAGATCCGCGCCGACGATAATCCGGCCTCGAAGCCGCCGGTGGCCGAGCTGTACGCGCTGTACGTGGCGCCCGGCCACTGGTCGACCGGGACCGGCCGGGCCCTGATGGACCGGGTGCTGGCCGAGGTCCGGGCCGAGGGCTACCCGCGGATCATCCTGTGGGTGCTCCAGGACAACCACCGGGCCCGGCGGTTCTATGAACGGGCCGGGTTCCGGCGCCGCGGCCGCGCGCAGGCCAGCTTCCTGGGCGCACCCGAGGTCCGGTACGCCCAGGACCTGTAGACCGGTCCCGCTACCAGCCCCGGGCCCGCCACTCACCCAGGTGCGGGCGCTCCACCCCGAGGGTGGTGTCGGCGCCATGGCCGGGATAGACCCAGGTGGCGTCGGGTAGGCGGCCGAACACCCGCTGCTCGAGGTCGTTCATCAGCGAGGTGAAGTCCTCGGGGCGGTTGGTCTTGCCCGGGCCGCCCGGGAACAGGGAGTCCCCGGTGAACAGGTGCGGCGTGCCCGAGATCCGGCCCTCGGCGTCGTAGAGGATGGCCACGCTGCCGGGGGTGTGCCCGCGCAGGTGGATCACGGACACCGCCGCGTCACCGAAGCGCAGGATGTCGCCGTCGGACAGGTCGTCGTCAACGGCGATGGGCAGCTCAGGGGCGTCCTCGGTCTGGGCCACGACCACCCCGCCGACGGCGGCGTGCACGTCCTGCAGGGCCTGCCAGTGGTCCCAGTGCCGGTGGGTGGTCACCAGCCAGGTGATGGGGGTGTCGCCGACCATCTCGATGATGCGGTCGGGTTCGTTGGCGGCGTCGATGAGCAGGCCTTCGCCGGTGCTCGTGTCGCGCAGCAGGTAGGCGTTGTTGTCCATCGGGCCGACGGCCAGCTTGGTGACGGTCAGGCCGTCGAGCTGACGCGTGTCGGACGGCCCGCCGACCTTCACATTCCCGGTGTACGTCACGCGCCAATCGTACGCAGCCCGGCCTGGACCCGCTTGGCGACGCGAATACCGATTGTATCCAATTGATTACAATCTCCCGTCAGCTCGTCGCGGGTGTACGGGGCTCACTGCGGAGGCTCCTGGTAGATGCCCAGGATGTTGCCGGCCGGGTCCTTGAACCGGGCCGTGATTTCCGGGGCGTCCCCGCCGATCGGCTGGACGATCTCGCCCCCGTGGGCCACGATCGCCGCCACGGCCTGCTCGGCGTCGTCGACCATGATGTCGACGATCAGCCCGGGCTCACCCGACCACGGGGTGCGGCCCTCGACCCACATCCCGCTCACCTCGCCGATGCTGTCGTCGAAGGCGGGGGTGCCATCCCCGTGCTGCCGCACCGACCAGCCGAACACGGCCTGGTAGAAGCGGGCCGACACACTGGCGTCCGCGGCCGGAATCTGCAGGTAGCACACCTTGCCGTGGCGGCTGGTCGGTGGCATCGGGCTCTCCTCGCTCAGGTGCGGATGGTGACGCTGAGCCTAGAGCCCCGGCCGGTGGCGCCGATTGGCGAAAAGCGTCAGCTCAGTGCTGATCAAGTTGGTGCTGATCAAGTTAGGGGCAGGTGGTTGCGCTCGGCCGCTGAGCGCGGCCGGTAGCCGCCCGGCGTGACCCCGGTCAGGTCGCGGAAGTCGTCGATCAGGTGGGCCTGGTCGCAGAATCCGTGCCCGGCCGCCAGCGCGGCCCAGTCCGCCCGGCGCCCGGGCTCGACCGCGGCCAGCACCCGCTGCAGCCGCCGGATCCGGGCGAACCGCTTGGGGGTCAGACCGGTCTGGTCCCGAAACCGCCGGGTGAACGTGCGCGGGCTCAGCCCCAGCTGGCCGGCCACGTCCCGGACCCGGAGTCCGCGGGCCAGCTCGGCCGCGGCGTGGCCGATGGCCGCCCCGCCCGCGGGTGGGCCGGCCAGGTGGCCGACCAGCACGGACTCCAGCACCGCGGCCTGCTGCCGGGGATCGGCCACCTCCAGCAGCCGGTCCCGCAATCCGGCGCCGTCCCGGCCCCACAGCTCAGCCAGGCCGACCAGCTGACCGGTGACCTCACCCAGCGGCAGGCCAAAAAACGCCGCCGCCCCGGCCGGGGTGAACGTGACCGACAGCCCGCGCCGCTGGTCCGCGCTGTCGATGATCACCGCCCGCTCCTCGGCCCCGGTGAGCACCGCGCCCGGGGCCCGCCGCACCACCGTGGCCTCCGGGCCGTGGTAGGTGCGGAACTCGTCCTCGTACAGGTTGATCATGAGGCCGGGGCCGCCACCGGGCAGCACCCGGTCCCGGCCCGGGGGCAGCGCGCTCTCGTGGTACCCGATGCTGGCCACGTAGGGAGCCAGCCGGGACGTCCGGGGCGGCGCCGCGAAGTACATAGCTGCTCAGCCTACGTACCAGCGCGCGGCGTCTACGCCGGGCCGACCCGGGGAAGACGCCGCCGCTCGCCAGTGTTGACATCGCCGGACGGGGCACAGACGGCACCGGGATCAGCAACGGGGCGGGCCGCCATCCGGAAGCGGCCCGGTTTTGTCAGACCCCCTGGCTACAGTTGAAGTGGCGTTGTGCCCACCCTCGCAAGCTGCGTTAACGCGGCCGGCGACAGCGCATGTCATTGAGTTCGTTGAGCCTGAGCTAGCCCAGAGAGAGCAGAGACCCCAGTGGCTGACCGACTTCTCGTTCGCGGCGCACGCGAGCACAATCTCAAGGACGTCTCGATCGACCTGCCTCGAGATTCCCTGATCGTGTTCACCGGGCTGTCCGGATCCGGGAAGTCCAGCCTGGCCTTTGACACGATCTTCGCCGAGGGTCAGCGCCGGTACGTGGAGTCCCTGTCGGCCTACGCGCGCCAGTTCCTGGGCCAGATGGACAAGCCCGACGTCGACTTCATCGACGGCCTGTCGCCGGCGGTGTCGATCGACCAGAAGGCGGCCAGCCGGAACCCGCGCTCCACGGTCGGCACGATCACCGAGATCTACGACTACATGCGACTGCTGTTCGCCCGGGTCGGCAAGCCGCACTGTCCGCTGTGCGGGCGCCCGATCGCGCGGCAGAGCCCGCAGCAGATCGTCGACCGGGTGCTGGAGCTGGAAGACGGGACCCGGTTCCAGGTGCTGGCCCCGGTGGTCCGCGGCCGCAAGGGCGAGTACGCCGACCTGCTGCGCGAGCTGCAGACCAAGGGCTACTCGCGGGCCCGGGTCGACGGGCAGCTGGTCCGGCTGGACGACGCGGCCTCCGGCACGCTGCCGAAGCTGAAGAAGTACGAGAAGCACGACATCGAGGTCGTCGTCGACCGGCTCGCGGTCAAGGACACCGCGCGGCGGCGGCTGACCGACTCGGTCGAGACCGCGCTGGGCCTGTCCGGCGGCGTGGTCGTGCTGGACTTCGTCGACCTGCCCGACGACGACCCGCACCGGGAGCGGATGTACTCCGAGCACCTGGCCTGCCTGTACGACGACCTGTCGTTCGACGAGCTGGAGCCGCGGTCGTTCTCGTTCAACTCGCCGTGGGGCGCCTGCCCGGACTGCACCGGCCTGGGCACCCGCATGGAGGTCGACCCCGAGCTGATCGTGCCCGACCCGGCCAAGAGCCTGGACGAGGGCGCGATCGCGCCCTGGAGCGGCGGCCACGTCAGCGACTACTTCGCCCGGCTGGTCGAGGCGCTGAGCGACTCGCTCGGGTTCCGCATGGATACCCCGTGGGAGCGGCTGCCCGCCAAGGTCCGCAACGCGCTGCTGAACGGCTACGACCAGCAGGTACACGTCCGCTACCGGAACCGCTACGGCCGCGAGCGCTCCTATTACACCCAGTTCGAAGGGGTCATCCCCTACGTCGAGCGGCGGCACTCCGAGGCCGAGAGCGACTCCAGCCGGGAGAAGTTCGCGGGCTACATGCGGGAGGTGCCGTGCCCGGGCTGCCGGGGGAGCCGGCTCAAGCCGATCGCGCTGGCCGTGACCATCGACGAACGGACCATCGCCGACATCTGCGGACTGCCCATTGGCGAGATGGCCAAGCTCATGCTGGACCTGAACCTGTCCGACCGGGACCGGCAGATCGCGGCCCAGATCCTCAAGGAGGTCAACGCCCGGCTCGGCTTCCTGCTCGACGTGGGCCTGGACTACCTGAGCCTGGACCGAGCCTCGGCCACGCTGGCGGGCGGAGAGGCCCAGCGGATCCGGCTGGCCACCCAGATCGGGTCGGGCCTGGTCGGCGTGCTCTACGTGCTGGACGAGCCGTCGATCGGGCTGCACCAGCGGGACAACGCCCGGCTGCTGGAGACGCTGATCCGGCTGCGCGATCTGGGCAACACGCTGATCGTGGTCGAGCACGACGAGGACACCATCCGGGCCGCCGACTGGGTGGTCGACATCGGCCCCGGCGCGGGCGAGCACGGCGGCTGGGTCGTGGTGTCCGGGCCGGTCAAGGAGCTGATCGACAACGAGCGGTCGCTGACCGGGGCCTACCTGTCCGGGCGGGCCTCGATCCCGCTCCCCGAAGCCCGGCGCAAGCCCAGCAAGAGCCGTGAGGTGGTTGTCAAGGGAGCCACCGAGCACAACCTGCGCAACGTCGAGGTGGCGTTCCCGCTCGGCTGCCTGGTCGCGGTGACCGGCGTGTCCGGTTCGGGCAAGTCCACTCTGGTCAACGAGATTCTCTACAACGCGCTGGCCAAGGAACTGAACGGGGCGCGCACGGTCCCGGGCAAGCACACCCGCATCACCGGCATGAACCAGCTGGACAAGGTGGTGCACGTCGACCAGGGCCCGATCGGCCGGACGCCGAGGTCCAACCCGGCCACCTACACCGGGGTCTTCGACCACGTGCGCAAGCTGTTCGCGCAGACCACCGAGGCCAAGGTGCGGGGTTACCAGCCGGGGCGGTTCTCGTTCAACGTCAAGGGCGGCCGCTGCGAGGCCTGCTCCGGCGACGGCACGATCAAGATCGAGATGCAGTTCCTGCCCGACGTGTACGTGCCCTGCGAGGTCTGCCACGGTGCCCGCTACAACACCGACACCCTGCAGGTGCACTACAAGGGCAAGACCGTCGCCGAGGTCCTGGACATGCCGATCGAGGAGGCGGCCGAGTTCTTCGAGCCGGTGCCCGCCATCCACCGGCACCTGAAGACCCTGGTCGACGTGGGCCTGGGCTACGTGCGGCTGGGCCAGCCGGCCCCGACCCTGTCCGGCGGCGAAGCCCAGCGGGTCAAGCTGGCCACCGAGCTGCAGCGGCGGGCGACCGGCCGGACCATCTACGTGCTGGACGAGCCGACCACCGGGCTGCACTTCGAGGACATCCGCAAACTGCTGGGGGTCCTGCAGCGCCTGGTCGACACCGGCAACACGGTCATCGTCATCGAGCACAACCTCGACGTCATCAAGACCGCTGACTGGCTCATCGACCTGGGTCCCGAGGGCGGCTCCGGCGGCGGCACGATCATCGCCACCGGCACTCCTGAGCAGGTCGCCGAGGTCGGGGAGAGCTACACCGGGCAGTTCCTCAAGAAGCTGCTCCCGGCCTGACCCGGGTGCCCCAGCTCACCGTCCCCACCAGCCAGGGTCCGGCGCTGGTGGACTGGACCGCGCCTGCCTCCGGGCCGGCCGCGTTCGTACTGGCGCTGACCCACGGCGCGGGCGGCACACCCGGTTCGGCAGACCTGCTGGCCGCCCGCGACGCGGCCGTGGCCCAGGGCGGGGGAGTGGCCCTCGTCACCCAGCCCTACCGGGTCCGCGGCGCCCGCGCTCCGGGCAACGCCGAACGCCAGGACGAAGCCTGGATCGACCTCATGACCTGGCTACCGTCCCCCTCGGGCCCGGCGGCTCACGCGGGGTCAGTGACCCCCTTGATCGTGGGCGGGCGGAGCAACGGGGCCCGGGTGGCCTGCCGGACGGCCGCGGCCGTGGGCGCGCGCGGCGTGCTGGCGCTGGCGTTCCCGCTGCGGCCGCCGGCCCGCCGGATCAAGGGGAGCAACGAGCCGGTGTTCCCGCCTGACCGGTCTCCGGAGCTCCAGGAGGCGATCCGGAGCGGTGCGCACGTTCTGGTTCTCAATGGGGACCGCGACCTGTTTGGGATCCCAGCGGCCAGTGCGGCGATCCAGGTCGTCGTGCTCAATGGGGAGACCCATTCTCTTTCGAAAAAACCGGCCGCGGTGGCCGCCGCTGTCACGAAGTGGCTGGCTGATCTGGGCCTCGCCACGCCCTCAGGGGCGCCGGGCCGCCGGGTATCAGCGGTAAAACGTGAACAAAGCGTTAAAGGAGAGGCTCGTAACCGCCTGTGAACGAAGGAGGCGAACCGTATTCATCCTTTGGTAACGATCTCATTGCCACGGCATTGGGCACCGATGCCAATTTGTGATATTCCCCCGGGTCAGGCTCCGGCCCCGTTGCCGAATAGCTGGTGGATCTGTCAGAGCTAGTTAAGAAAAACGCCCCGGCCGTCTCAGGCGGCGGGGGCGTGTCCGGGGGTCACAGAGCTGACCGTCGTCTTAAACACCAGGTCAGTCGGCCTGTGCGGGTCGATGCACATCCCGCCGGGTAGTAGTTCGCCAGTGTCCTCAAAAATAACGATCCCGTTGCATAGCAAGCTCCATCCCTGGTCGGGGTGGCTCGCTAGCGTTCGGGCCGCCTCGCGGTCCGGAGCGGATGCTTCCGGGCACATCGGCGTGTGCTGGCACATGTCGTGCCTCCTTGCAGCTTCTATCATGCGTGTTCTGGCTCACATGTTAGTCTGCCGCACCCAGTGCGGCTTGCAACATGGCTCATTCTGACCGTTTTACTTAAGCCTTTTTGTAGCTTCTGGCGGGCTATCCGCTATGGCATTTTGTGACTACGCCTCGTGGTCCGGTCATTGCGGTCCGGATAGCCCGGCGGAACCGCTGGCCGCTGTCCCGCCCTGACCGGTGGCCTAGACCACTTGCTCTAGACCAACTGTGCTACCGGGTCCGTGAGACACGCAAGAGACCTACCGAAATTGGTCTGGTCCATTGGCCGGTTCCGGATCGCCCGGGTGCGTCGTGCCCGGGCCCGACCCTCGCTCGGTGCGGGCCACCATGACGTCTCACGGTGGTCCGCCGTGATGACCGCGGGGAGCGGTCGTACTAGATCGCTTCCCGCTGGTACCTACTTAAACGTGCCCCGCAGGCCAGCGGTTCGCCCGGCTCGGCCGGTCCTGCTGTTCTGTTGACGGGCCGCAGCTGACGCTGCGCCATCACCGACTGTAGGACGGTGCGGCCCGGGACGGGCCTCATCGGGCTAACTCGCAGGTCAAGGCGCGTGTCGCCCGGGTGAAAACCCGTCTGCGTACCAGAGCGCGCCGGGGTCCCCGGTGATACATGCCAGCAGGGAACAGTGGACTAGCCCGTAAGTCGGAAAGGACTAGTCCTTTTGGTCGAGCGGGGTGAGTCAGACCGCGGGGCGGGTCAGACGGCCGGCTCCAGCGGCGCCGGCGGGATGCCGTTCAGGCGGTGATTCTCCCGCAGCGTCAGCAGTCGCTCGGCCTCGGCGGTCAGCGCGTGCACGTCCGGGCGCGCCATGGCCTTGCGCCGGAAGATGCGGTCCTCGTAGCCCCGGGGGCCGATCGCGGCCCGCTGGGCGGCAAACGCCGAGCGCATCACCGCGGTCAGAGCCGAGTCGAGAGCGATGGCCAGCGGCCGCTGCTCGGTCAGGGGAGCGCGCCGCGCCTGGGCCGCACGGAGGCTGGCTTCGGCCTGCTGAGCCTCTTCGTAGAGGCCTTCGTACTTGTCCGCCAGCGCGACATCTTCCGAGTGCCGGTTCTGCGACTCGTTGCTGACCTGCTGCCGCTTCCCAATCACGCCTAGCCCTTTCCCTGGCGGCCGTCCCGGTACCGGGCGGGCCGCCGTCATCCACCGGCGGCGCTCAGCCCGAGCTAAGCGTACGCGCATCCCGGGCACCGGGAGGCACAGGTCCCAGGTGGCGCGCCGGCCCTGGGCAAGACGTCGACTGCGCATCAACCGCGCATCGGCCGACCATCCTGCGCCTCTTCCGCTGACCCGGGCCTCGGCCGTCCCAACAACCCCTCAACCATCGGTAGCCTCATTACTCCCGGTATCTGGCCCAGCGTGCTCAACTGGGACGACACTGTGATTGTGCGTGCGGATCGTTACGATGACTGGCTTGTCTGGGCTCGGTAACTCTGGCACGCTGACTCACCCGGAAGCTTCGCGTACCGGCTGCCGGTTACCGGCCAGGGAGGAACCGTGAAGCACGCCTACGCCGCTGGACATCGATGACCGAGTGGTCTCTGGATCTGGGTCTGGCTGCTTACCGTGACGGCGTCACGGTCATCTGTGAACTGGCGGCCCGGTTCAACGATGCGCAGTGGGCAGCCCCGACTCCCTGCGGCGACTGGCGGGCCGCCGACGTGGCCGGGCACCTCCGCTGCATGGCAGACGATCTGCACGAGTACCTGGACGATGCGCCGCACAGCCGGCTGGCCCGGCTGATGGGCACCGGGTTCCCCGCGGCCACCCTGGCCCGCAAGCAGGCCCGGCAGAACGCGGCCGAGCTGGCGATCCTGCCCGATGAGCCCGCCAGCGAGCACATCGCCGCCTTCGCCACGCTGGCCCGCTCCTACGCGACCCGGGTCGCGCCGCTGTGGGACCAGCCGCACCACTACTACCGCGACGCCGTGGTCACGGTGGGCGAGATGGCCGGGGTGGCCTGCGGCGAGTGGCATGTGCACGCCTGGGATCTGGCCCGGTCCCTGGGCATGGACTACCGCCCTGCCGCCCCGGACCTGGTGTTCGACGGCTGGTGGGCCGGATCGCCGCAGTTGCGGCCGCCGGAGGCCGCGGGCCTGCTGGTGGCCGCGCCCGTGGAGGCGGGCGACGTGTGGGAGACCCTGCTCAACGTGTTCGGCCGCGATCCCGGCTGGTCCCGCGGCCCGATCTGGCCCTACTGAAATCAGCCGCCCCGGCCGCCATGTTTTGCCCCTCAGGTGGGAAACATGGTGAACGTGACCTTCGATGTGGAAACGGTGCGGGCCAGCTATCCGGCTCTGAGTGACGGTTATGCCTACCTGGACGGGGCCGCGGGGACCCAGGTGCCGCAGGCGGTCATAGACACGGTGGCCGCCGCGGCCGGGACCGGGATCGGCAACGCGGGCGGCGCCTTCCCGGCCAGCCACCGGGCCACCGCCATCGTCAACGGCTGCCGGGAGGCCGTCGCCGACCTGGTGGGTGGCACGCCAGCGGGCGTCATCCTCGGCCCGAACATGACCACCCTCACCTACCGGATCGCCGGAACGCTCGCCGCCACCTGGTCCGCAGGTGACGAGGTGGTGGTGTCCCGGCTGGACCACGACGCCAACGTCCGGCCCTGGGTCCAGGCCGCGAACCGGGCTGGCGCCACCATCCGCTGGACCGAAGTCGACATATCGACAGGCGAACTGCCCACCGAGCAGTACCGCACGCTGGTCAACGAGCGGACCCGGCTGGTCGCGGTCACGGCGGCCAGCAACATCCTCGGCACCCGGCCCGACGTGGCCGCGATCACCGCGATCGCGCACGAGGCCGGCGCGCTGACCTACGTGGACGGTGTGCACGCCACGCCGCACGTCCCGGTGGATGTGCACGCCCTGGGGGCCGACTTCTACGCCACCAGTGCCTACAAGTGGTCGGGGCCGCACGTCGGCGCGGTCATCGCCGATCCCGCGCTGCTCGACACCCTGCACCCGGACAAGCTGGCCTCTTCCCCGGACACGATTCCGGAGCGCTTCGAGTACGGCACCCCGGCCTACGCCGACTTCGCCGGGGTGACCGCCGCCGTCGACCACCTGGCCAGCCTGGCCGGTGAGCGCTTCGGCACCCGGCGCGAGCGCCTGGTGGGCTCGATGACCGCGGTGCACGAGTACGAGCAGAACCTGTTCGGGGTCCTGCTCGACGGCCTCCAGGGGCTGAGCAAGGTCACCACCTACGGCCAGGCGCCGCACCGGACGGCGACCGCGTACTTCAACGTGGCCGGGCGATCGCCCGCGGAAGTCGCCTCCTACCTCGCCGAACGCCACATCAACGTGTGGAACGGGCACAACTACGCCTGGGAACTGACCGGCGTCCTGGGCCTGCGCGATTCCGGCGGCGCCATCCGGGCCGGCCTGGTCCACTACAACGACCGGTCCGACGTCGACCGGTTGCTGGCGGCCGTGGCCGAGCTGGCCGCGTAGTCTGAGCCTGACGAGGGAGGCGGGCATGCCGACGATACGGGGTGGCGCACTGGCGCTGATCGCGTTCGTCGCTCAGGTCGCGGCCGCCCTGCTGACCGGCTCGGGCGGCCTGACCATCCTCAGCGCGGCCGTGCTGGCCGCCGTGCTCACCGGCCTGGTGGTCGCCGCCGTCGCGGGCAGCGCCCGCATCGCCCGGACGGTCACCGCCGCCCCCCTGCGCCGCCGCGCCGCCGTCTTGCAGGAAAAGTCCTGGTCGGCGGCGTTCCTCCGGCAACGTGACCCGGACGCGGCCGGTCGCCCCCGGCCCCGG
>DASXJM010000036.1:0-12458 GCA_036497405.1 Streptosporangiaceae bacterium
GGCGACGGCCAGGCCGCCCGGGCCGCCCGCAGCAGGGCCCGGCCCTGCCGCCGCGACGCCTCCCGCTGAGCCGGCGACGGCGTCCGCGCGTCCGCCTCCGCGTCCAGCCACCCCCAGGCCCCGCCAACCCCACCAGCCACCTGGGCACAGGCGGCCGCGGCCAGCCCAGCCGCCACCACGCCCGCCGTGGCCAGGCGTCCCCGCAGGAACAACTCCAGCGACCCCACGTCACCGACCGTCCCCGCGGTCACGGCCCCTTCGAGCCCACCCGAGTGCGCGTGCCCGCCGGCCGGGAACCGGGCGTCGGCCAGCATCAGCACGGCGGCCGGCCAGAGCCGGGCCCCGGCCTCAGGACCGGCCTGGTCCTCTTCCTCGATGCGGCTGGTGTCCGGGCAGTCGCCCACGTCCGGCCCCCGTCCGGTGTCCGGCCCGCGGCCGAACTCGGGGCGTTCCCCGGTGTCCGGGCCCCGGCCGAACTCGGGCCCGCGCCCGAACTCCGGGCCCTCGCCGGTGTCGGGGCGGGAGCCCACCTCGGGGCCCCGCCCCACGTCCGGGCCCCGGCCCAGCTCCGGGCTCTCGCCGGTGTCGGGCCGCGAGCCGACCTCGGGCCCGCGTCCCACCTCCGGGCCTTCGCCCACGTCCGGCCCGCGGCCGGTGTCCGGCGCGCGCCAGTCCTGCTTGCGACGGCGAGGGGGTGGGTCGGAAGGAGCCATGGCAACCTCAGAACAAGAAGTATCGCTGTGCCATCGGAAGCTCGGTGGCCGGCGCTCCCTCCACGATCTCGCCGTCGATGCGCACGGTAAAGGTGTCGGGCTCAACCGTGATGTCGGGCAGAACGTCGTTGTTGATCATCGCGGCCTTGCCCCGGCCGGACACGTCGGCCACCGGTACCAGGGCCCGGTCCAGTCCCAGCCGCTCGGCCAGCCCGTTTTCCAGGGCCAGCTCGGAGACGAACGACACCGACGTACTGTCCGCCGCCCGCGGGGCCGCCCCCCACATGGGCCGGGGGAGGTACGGCTGCGGGGTGGGGATCGAGGCGTTGGCGTCGCCCATCGCGGCCCAGGCCACCATCCCGCCCTTGAGCACGGCGTGCGGCCGGACACCGAAGAAGGCCGGCTGCCACAGCACCAGGTCGGCCAGCTTGCCCGGCTCGACCGAACCGATCTGGCCGTCCAGCCCGTGCGCGATGGCCGGGCAGATGGTGTACTTGGCCACGTAGCGGCGGGCCCGCTGGTTGTCGGCCCCGCCGTCGCCGGGCAGCGCCCCGCGCCGCCGCTTCATCACGTGCGCGGTCTGCCAGGTCCGGATGATGACCTCGCCGATCCGCCCCATGGCCTGGGAGTCCGAGCCGATCATCGAGATCGCGCCCAGGTCGTGCAGGATGTCCTCGGCGGCGATGGTGGACGGCCGGATCCGGCTCTCGGCGAAGGCCAGGTCCTCGGGCACGGCCGGGTTGAGGTGGTGGCACACCATCAGCATGTCCAGGTGCTCGTCCACCGTGTTGACCGTGTGCGGCCGGGTCGGGTTGGTCGAGGACGGCAGGATGTTCGGCTGCCCGGCCACGGTGATGATGTCCGGGGCGTGCCCGCCGCCGGCGCCCTCGGTGTGGTAGGCGTGGATCGGCCGGCCCGCGATCGCGGCCAGCGTGTCCTGCACGAACCCGGCTTCGTTGAGGGTGTCGGTGTGCAGCGCGGCCTGGACCCCGGCCTCCTGGCAGACCCGCAGGCAGGCGTCGATCGCGGCCGGGGTCGAGCCCCAGTCCTCGTGCAGCTTGAACCCGGAGGCCCCGGCCCGCAGCTGCTCCCACAGGGCTTCTTCGGACACCGTGTTGCCCTTGCCCAGCAGGACCACGTTGAGCGGCCAGCCGCTGGTGGCCTCCAGCATCCGGGCCAGGTTCCAGGCGCCGGGGGTGACGGTGGTGGCCTTGGTGCCCTCGGCCGGCCCGGTGCCGCCGCCGATGACGGTGGTGATGCCGCTGCCGAGGGCCTCGGGCAGCAGCTGCGGGCAGATCAGGTGCACGTGGCAGTCGATGCCGCCCGCGGTCAGGATCAGCCCGTTGCCCGCCATGATCTCGGTGGACGGCCCGATGACCAGGCCGGGGTAGACCCCGTCCATGATGTCCGGGTTGCCGGCCTTGCCCAGGGCCACCACCCGGCCGTCCCTGATGCCCACGTCGGCCTTGATGATGCCCCAGTGGTCGAGCACCACCGCCCCGGTGATGACCAGGTCGGGGGTGCCGTCGGCGCGGGTGGCCCGGGACTGGCCCATGGACTCGCGGATGACCTTGCCCCCGCCGAACACGGCCTCGTCGCCGCCCCGGTCCGGGCCCCCGCACCGGTCCTGTTCGACCTCGATGAACAGGTCGGTGTCGGCCAGCCGGATCCGGTCGCCTTCGGTCGGCCCGTACAGGAGCGCGTACCGCGCCCGGCTGATCTCAGCCATGCCCCTCTGCTTCCTCCAGGGCCCCGTCCAGGCGCAGGCCGGGCACGACCCGGGCCCCGGCCAGCGGGACCAGCTCGACCTCGCGCTCGACCCCCGGCTCGAACCGGACGGCGGTCCCGGCCGGGATGCCGAGCCGGTGCCCCCGGGCCGCGTCGCGGTCGAACGCCAGCGCCGGATTGGCCTGCGCGAAGTGGTAGTGCGACCCGACCTGGACCGGGCGGTCGCCGGTGTTGACCACGACCAGGGTCAGCACCGGGCGGCCGGTCAGCAGCGGCACCGGGCCTTCGCCGGGGATGATCTCGCCCGGGATCACGGGATCGGCTCGTGCACGGTGACCAGCTTGGTGCCGTCCGGGAAGGTGGCCTCGACCTGGACCTCGCTCAGCATCTCCGGCACCCCGTCCATCACCTCGGCCCGGGTCAGCACGGTGCGTCCGGCCTGCATCAGCTCGGCCACCCCGAGCCCGTCCCGGGCCCGCTCCAGCAGGAACGCGGTGATCACCGCGGTGGCCTCGGGGTAGTTGAGCCGCAGCCCGCGCGCCCGCCGGTCCCGGGCCAGCCCGGCCGCCACGTGGATCAGCAGCCGTTCCTGCTCGTGCGGGGATATCAGCATGCCGGAACCCTAACCCGAGCACGTTAAGCCCGGGTTACCCCCGGCGGTTCCCGCCCAGTTATTACCAATGTCTGACAGGGTCCGACGTGTCCGGACTCGTCCGCCCAATATCTCTAACGTGTAACGCGATCCGAGTGTGCGTTGTCCAGTCTGGGCCGGGAAGGGAGTTCACGCAGCCGTGGAATACCGGAGGAACCGACGGAGGAAGAACCGTCTCTGGCTGATCGCGGCCGGGGCGTGCGTTCCCGTGGCCGCGGCCGCCGTCCTGATCACCCAGGCCGGAGCGCCGCACGCCACCCAGGAGGGGGTCAAGCCGGCCGCCTACGTCGGCGGGATGCCCATGGGCGGCTTCGGCCGCGGCGGCTACCCGATGACCGGGGGCGCCGTCGGCCAGCAGGCGCTGGGCAACTCGGGCACGTCCAACTCGGCCAACGCCGCCGCCACGTCGACCAACTGGTCCGGGTACGCGGCCGCGGGCCAGCCGGGCCAGTTCACCAGCGTGTCCTCGTCTTGGACCCAGCCCACGGTGACCTGCTCTAACCAGCAGACGTTCTCCAGCTTCTGGGTCGGCCTCGACGGCGACGGCACCCAGAGCGTGGAGCAGACCGGCACCGAGGCCGACTGCGCCAACGGCAACGCCGCCTACCAGGGCTGGTGGGAGATGTTCCCGGCCGCCCCGGTGTTCTACAACAACCCGGTCAAGCCCGGGGACGCGATGTCGGCGTCGGTCGTGTCCAACGGCGGCGGCGCGTTCACGCTGACCCTGAGCGACACCACCCAGAACTGGACCCAGGCCACCCAGCAGACCTCGCAGACCGCGCAGCTCGGGTCGGCCGAGGTCATCGCCGAGGCGCCCAGCAGCCAGACCGGCGTCCTGCCGCTGTCGAACTTCGGCACCGTGAACTTCACCAACGCCGACGCCGACAACACGCCGATCGGCAACTCGGGCGCGGACTCGCTGACCATGGTGTCGGCCAACGGCGTCACCGAGGCGACCCCGTCCGCGCTGACCGGCGGCAACGCCTTCTCGGTCACGTTCGGCGCCAACGCCGGCGCCGCCCCCGCGCCCAGCGGGGCCGCCCCGAGCGGGGCCGCGCCCACCCCGAGCACGGGCACCGGCAGCACCGCCCCGTCCACCGGGGGCAGCCCCGCCCCGGGCACGGGGACCGGCCGGCACCATCACCACCACTGGTGGTGGTAGCCAGCCCGGAGGCACCCGCTCAGCCGAACCGGTTCAGCGCCCGACCACGCTGAGCGGAGGCAGGGGGCAGTCACCACCGGTGGCTGCCCCCTTCGCCTGCCCGGGAACGGGCGTGGCCGGCACCGGGGTGGCCGGCAGCGCGTGCGACTGGGCCACCAGGGTCAGCAGCACGGCGGCGTCGGTCCAGGCCAGCGGGGCCACCGAGCCGGGCCGGCCGTCCGCGTTGACCTGCTCGGGCAGGGCCCCGAGCCGGGTCCGGTGCGCGGCCAGCCAGTCCAGCAGGTCACCCGCGGCCCGGTGCTGGCCGGTGGCCGCGTCGGACAGCGCGAAGAAGGCCGTCTCCGCGGTCCAGGCCGTGCTCGGGTTGCCGGGCCAGTCGGTGCCGGGCAGCAGGCCGCCATTGGGCAGGGTGAGCGCGCGCTGGGCCGCCCGTTCCTCGGCCTCCAGCCTGGAACTGGCCGGCCCGAACGGCGGTCCCAGCCAGGTGATGGCGGTGTCCGGCCCTTCGGAGTCCCGCGGCAGCCGGTTGTTCCCGTAGCAGCCGAACGACGCCTGCATGGCCGTGCTCAGCCGCCCGGCGGCCCCGGCCCACTCGCGGCTGGCCCCGGTCCTGCCCAGGGCGGACGCGATGTCGGCCGCCGCCCGCAGCCCGGTCAGCAGTGGCGCCGCCGTGCCCAGGGTGACCTGGCTGCCGTGCTCCCAGTAGTCGGTGGCCGCCACCGGCAGCCCGTCCGGGGTCAGCGACCGCGCGGCCGCCCCGGCGGCCCGGTTGACCATCGGCCACAGCCCGGCCAGCTCCTGCCGCGCCGTCGCCGAACCGGCTCCGGCGGCCTGGTACCAGGACCACGCCGCCCACGGCACCCAGCCGACCGCGTCCAGCTCGGTGGGGCGGCCGTCCAGCACCGGGCCGCTGCCGTTGGTCTGGTAGCGGGCGGCCCAGGTGCCGTCCCGGCTCTGCTCCTGGCCCAGGAACCGCAGCACCTTGAGGCTGTCGGCGCCGTGCCCGGTCACCGCCAGCGCCACCGCCACCCAGCTCGAGTCGCGCGGCCAGGCGTAGTCCCAGCGGCCGTACCAGCCCGCCACCACCGCGCCGTCGGGCCGGACCGACAGGTGCAGGTCGAGCAGGGAGCGCTGCGCCATCGAACGCAGCACGGTCCCGGTCCCGGGTACGGTGCCGGACGCCAGCCAGCGGGCCCCCGAGCCCGGGTTTTCGCTGGCCGCGCACTGGCCGGCCAGCCGGGCGCTGTCGTCGGCGTCGTAGCTGACGTCGCGGCCGGGCGGCACGGCCACGATCTGGCCCGCCGAGCACGGGGCGACCGCGATGCCCTGGGTCAGCGACACCGGCGCGGGGGAGTGGTGCGGGTGGCCGCGGTACCCGGCTCCGGTCAGCCCGGTGGCCACCAGGGCGGCCAGGACCGTCACGGCCACCAGGGTCCGCGCCAGTACCGGGACGCCGGGCCGTGGCGTCTGCCCCCGCGTGCGCCGTTCAACGCTTATGCCGGGATCTTATCTGGGCCCCGCCGCGCAGCCCAGCAGGAGGTCACTGGTGACGTACCCGTGGTCGGCCGTGATCACGTGGTGGTAGCAGCCGGCCGTTCCATCAGCAGGCCCGGTGGCCTGGTAGTCCTCGGCGTCGCGCCCGTCGGCCTGGCTGACCACCCCGTTGGTCCGGGCCAGCACGCCCTGGGCGGTCAGCCGGTCATCGGCGGCGCTCACCGGCTGCCAGCCGCGTGGTCCCCGCACCTGCTGGCTGAGCTGCCGCCCCTGGCTCACGGTGGCCTGCAGGTCGTAGTTGTTGCCGTCGACCAGCGAGACCACCTGCGAGTGCACTGCGATCGGATACGACCAGCTCTGCCTGGTCATGCGCCCGTTGACCGTGGTCTGGGTCTCGCCCCGGTCGGACTGGTGCACGTCCTGATCGGCGCCACCGGCCGTGACCAGATCCGTATTGAGATAGCCGAAGGTCTGGTCGACGCGTGCGGTAATTCGCCCGCGTGACGTGTTGATGTAGCCACTGGTGGTCCAGCTCCGCCCGGTCGCCACCCGGACCTGGGTGCCGCCGCTGACCGGGGTCTCGGTGGTGGTCACGGCCGGGCTGGTGGTCAGGGTGTCCGAGGTCAGCGCGCCGGTGGTCCGGGCCGCGCCGTGGTCGGTGTCCAGGAACAGCGTCCCGTCCACGGTCCAGTTGTCGCTGTTCCCGTAGGGGGTGATGGTGATCGTGTGCGGCTGGCCGTCGGTCAGCCGCCCGGCGAACGGGGTCAGGTCGAGGTCGTAGGGCTGGGTCACGAAGGCGTCGATGGCCGGGATCGGACGCCACAACGTGGGCACGATCCCGCCGGTGTAGACGACCGGGTACGGCTGGGCCAGCCCGGCCGGGGTCCCGTCCACCGAGACCTGGACCTCCCGGTACGGGCCGCCGCCGCACAGGTAGGCCGGGTCCTGAGCGGCCAGGTCGCTGGGCACGGCTGTGAACCACTGCTCGTCGCAGCCGCCGCCGCGGGCGTAGACCTCGGCGGTGACCCCGGTCAGGTTGCGGGGCAGGGTCACGGTGGTGCTGGCGCTCTGCCCGGCACCCAGGGTGGACCAGCCCGCGCTGGTGGTGCCCCCGCCGTTGGCGGCATCGGACAGCGGCACGATCTGGTCGGCGTGGGCGGCGGGCCGGTACCGGCCCTGGGTCTGGTAGTAGGTGAACGTCATCGTCATGTGGTAGACGCCGGTGTAGGTGCTGTCGACGATGTTGCCCAGGTCGGCCACGAGCGGCTCGGACCTGCCCAGCAGCGGGATGAAGGCGCTGATGTCCTTGGCCACGTGCCAGCTGATCCCGGCCGGGTCCGGCTCCGGGGTCGAGGTGCGGAAGATCTCCGCCCCGCCCAGCCACACCCCGGCCAGCCGGTCGTACTGCCGCCCGGCCACGCGGCCGGTCCAGTCCATGACCACCCTGGTCCACGGCCCCGGGCAGGCCGCCGGCGGTGTCACCGTCCCGGTGAACGGCTGCCCGTAGCTGTTGGCGAAGTCGTGCTGCATCACGGTCACCGTGCAGTGCCGGACCGGCGGCCTGCTCACCGGCGGCAACGCCGTCACCGGATCCTGGTAATTGGTCTCAACGGGGCTCCCGGGGCTCCCGGCGCCCCCGGCCGCCCCGCCAGCCTCCGCCGCCCCATGCGCAACACCAGCCACTGCCGGTCCAGCAGCCCCAAGAACCACAGCGAAAGCGAACAACACGGCGGCCACGGCCCGCGACAGCTTCATCCTCCACTTGTAACTGTCCGGATCTGAGACATCAAGTCCTGTTCTGGCGGTTTTTGCGACGTGGCCCGAAACCCCTTGACACTCT
The DNA here is from genome assembly GCA_036497405.1 of Streptosporangiaceae bacterium. Lineage (GTDB taxonomy): Bacteria > Actinomycetota > Actinomycetes > Streptosporangiales > Streptosporangiaceae > Bog-532. Next base: position 7,590 of record DASXJM010000036.1, read on the forward strand.
GATCTCCGTAGGACTCTAATGTGCTAGGCAACTAGATGAATAGAGGATTGCCGGTGATCGATTTTCACCTGGACGCGCGCTCCGGCGTCGCCCCGTACCTGCAGCTCATTCACCAGGTACGGCACGCGCTCCGGCTGGATGTGCTGCGCGAGGGCGACCGCCTGCCCACGGTCAAGGAGGTGGCCTCGGGACTGGCCATCAACCCCAACACCGTGCTCAAGGCCTACCGCGAACTGGAGTACCAGGGCCTGGTCTCGGCGCGACCAGGGGTCGGCACGTTCGTGACCGGGACGCTGAGCGGCGCTTCCCTGGCCACGCACGCGCCGCTGCGCCGCGACCTCGGCCGCTGGCTGGACAAGGCCCGGAAGGCCGGGCTGGACGACGAAAGCATCGAAGCTCTGTTCCTGGCCACCTTTCGTGGTGCCGGCCGGGGGGAAGAGGAGGACATAGCATGACCGCCCTAGATGCCCGTGGCCTGGGCAAACAGTACGGCCGACGATGGGCCCTGACCGATTGCACGCTGAAGATCCCCGAGGGGCACGTGGTCGGCCTGGTCGGCCCCAACGGGGCCGGCAAGTCCACCCTGCTCAACCTGGCTGTGGGCCTGCTCGCCCCGACCACCGGCACCATCGAGGTGCTGGGCGGGATCCCGGCCGACGGCCCGGAGCAACTGGCCAAGGTCGGCTTCGTGGCCCAGGACGCCCCGGTCTACCCGAGCCTGAGCGTGGCCGATCACCTCCGGTTCGGCGCCCACCTGAACCCCGGCTGGGACGCCGGCTACGCCGAACGCCGGGTGGACCGGCTCGGCCTGGACCCGGCCCAGAAGGCCGGCAAGCTGTCCGGGGGACAGCGGGCCCAGCTGGCCCTGACCCTGGCCGTGGCCAAGCGGCCCCGGCTGCTGATCCTGGACGAGCCGGTAGCCAGCCTGGACCCGCTGGCCCGCCGGGAGTTCCTGCAGGACCTGATGGAGGCGGTGACCGAGCACGAGGTCAGCGTGGTCCTCTCCTCGCACCTGGTCAGTGACCTGGAGCGGGTCTGTGACCATCTCGTCGTGCTCGCGGCCTCACGGGTGCAGATCGCGGGCGACGTGGACGCCCTGCTGGCCAGCCATCACCGGCTGATCGGCCCGCGCCGGGACCTGGCCCAGATGCCGGCCGGCCAGGACGTGATCGAAGCCCACCACACCGACCGGCAGAGCACGCTGATCGTCCGCACCACCGGCCCGGTCCTGGACCCGGTGTGGATGGTCGAGCAGCTCAGCCTGGAGGACCTGGTGCTGGCCTACATGGGCCGGGCCAGCGAATCGGCCCGTTCCCGCCGCCCGGTTCTGGAGGTCCAGTCATGATGTGGCTTACCTGGCGCCAGGCCCGTATCCAGACGCTGGTCACCGCCGGGCTGGTGGCCGCGTTCGCCATCCTGCTGCTGGCCACCGGGCCGCACCTGGTCACCCTGTACCGGGACAGCAGCTTCGCCACCTGCCACCGCGGCTGCGACCAGGACGCCAGCAATTTCCTCAACCAGCTGGCCAGCAGCAGCCCCTACCACCTGATCTACCTGCTGGGGGCCCTGCTGCTGGTGCTGCTGCCGGTGGTCATCGGCCTGTTCTGGGGCGCGCCGCTGATCGCCCGCGAGGTGGAGTCCGGCTCGTACCGGCTGGCCTGGAACCAGACCGTGACCCGCGAGCGCTGGCTGACCGTCAAGCTCGGCGTGCTCGGGCTGACCAGCATGGCCCTGGCCGGCCTGCTCAGCCTGGCCCTGGGCTGGTGGGCCAGCCCCATCGACCACGCGGCCGCGGTCGGCGGCTCGGGTGGCTTCCAGGAGCGCTTCTTCCCGACGATCTTCGGCGCCCGGGGCGTCGTCCCCATCGGCTACGCCGCCTTCGCCTTCGCGCTCGGCGTGCTGATCGGCCTGCTGATCAAGCGGACCATCCCGGCCATGGCTGTCACCTTGGCCGTCACGGCCGTGGTCCTGATCGCCATGCCGCTGGCCATCCGGCCGCACCTGATCAGCCCGGTCCGCACCTCCGTGCCACTGACCACGGCCGACATCCAGGGGCTGACCACCAGCGCGAACGGCACCGACCTGCAGGTGCTGGCGGGTACGCCCGCCTTGCCCGGGTCCTGGGTCCTGTCCAACCAGGTCACCACCACGTCCGGGTCCACCAACCTCGGCGCCGTGCCGGCCGCCTGCCAGCCGTCGACCAACGCCGGCCCCAAGGCCTGCTTCAGCGCGCTGGCCGCCAAGCACCTGAAGCAGAGTGTCACCTACCAGCCCGCCAGCCGGTACTGGAGCTTCCAGTGGCTGGAGTTCGGCATCTTCCTCACCGTCGCCATCCTGCTGGCCTGGGGCTGCTTCTGGTCCATCCGCCGCCGTCTGAGCTGACCGGGAGGTATCCATGCTCTGGCTGACCTGGCGCCAGTTCCGCGTCCAGGCCGCCGCCGTGGCGGCCCTGGTGGCCGCCTTCGGCGTGCTCCTGCTCATCACCGGCCTGCGGCTGGCCTCGCTGTACCACGCCAGCCGCCTGGCCGCCTGCCACCACGCCTGCGACCAGGCGGCCGGCAACTTCCTCAACCAGCTGGCCTCGACCGCCCCCTACCAGCGGGTCTACCTGCTCGGCGCGGCCCTGGTCTACCTGCTGCCCGCGGTGATCGGCCTGTTCTGGGGCGCGCCGCTGCTGGCCCGCGAGCTGGACAGCGGGTCGTTCCGGCTGGCCTGGAACCAGACCGTGACCCGGCAGCGCTGGCTGGCGGTCAAGCTCGGGGTCCTCGGCCTGGCCAGCATGGCCGCGGCCGCGGTCCTGAGCCTGATCCTGGGCTGGTGGGCCAGCCCCATCGATCACGCGGCCAGCAGCGGGTCGGCGGCCGGCTTCGAGAACCACTTCTTCCCGGTGGTCTTCGGCGCCCGCGGGGTCGTGCCGATCGGCTACGCGGCCTTCGCCTTCACGGCCGGGGTGCTGGCCGGGCTGCTGATCCGGCGCACCGTCGCGGCCATGGCCGTCACCCTGGCCGTGGTGGCCGCGGTCCAGATCGCCTTCCCGCTGGCGGTCCGGCCGCACCTGATCCCGCCGGTCCGGCACACCACCGTGGTGACCGCGGCCGCCATCCGGGAGATCCACGGGAACGGGCCGGGCGATGTGCTGACCGGGGTCGGGGTCGGGAACTCGGGCGTGCCCGCGGGGGCCTGGATCATCTCCAACCAGGCCACCACCGCGTCCGGCTCGACCACCCTCGGGGCCATGCCGTCCGCCTGCGGCCCCAGCATGCGCGACTTCTCGCCCTGCGCCACCGCGATCGCCGCCAAGCACCTCACCGTGACCGCCGTCTACCAGCCCCCCAACCGCTACTGGCCGTTCCAGCTGATCGAGACCGCCATCTACCTGGCCGTGGCCGCTGTCGCGACCTGGGCCTGCTTCTGGCTCCTCCGGCGCAAGCTCAGCTGACCACTTCCGCAATCTCGGAGAAGCCCGGGCCCGGGCCACCGGCCTAGGGTCGGGGCATGATCACAAACATCTCCCTGGCCACCGTGTACTGCCTGGACCAGGACAAAGCCCGCGACTTCTACGTCGAGAACCTCAACTTCGAGACCCGGACCGACATCACCATGGGCGAGGGCTACCGGTGGCTGACCATCGGGCATCCCAGCCAGCCTGAGCTGGAGGTGACGCTGATGGTGCCGGGGCCGCCGCTGGACGACGAGGCGGCCACGTTCATCCGCGGCCAGCTGGAGAAGGGCCAGATGGGCGGGCTCGGCCTCAAGGTCGACGACTGCCGCAAGACCTACGCCGAGCTGTCGGCCAAGGGGGTCACGTTCCTGCAGGAACCGTCGGAGCGGCCGTACGGTATAGAGGCGGTGATGCGCGACAACACCGGGAACTGGCTGGTCCTGGTCGAGCCGCGCGCGTTCACCCCGGGGGACTTCTCCTGACCCGGTACTGACCTCGACACTGTGCTGACCTTATTGGGGGGACCCGTTGCCCGCCTGGATCTGCGCCACCTGCGGTAACCACTATCCCGACTCCGAGCACCCGCCCGCGTCCTGCACAATCTGCTCGGATGAGCGCCAGTGGGTGCCGAAGTCTGGCCAGCGCTGGACCACCCACGACGAACTCGCGGCCGAAGGGCGGCACAGCGAGATCTGGACGGAGGAGCCGGGCCTGCTCGGCATCGGGGTCACTCCGGCCGTCGCCATCGGCCAGCGGGCCCTGCTCGTCCGCACCGACGAGGGCAATCTCCTGTGGGATCCGCCCGGATTCGTCGACGACGAGGCCATCGAGCGGGTCCGGAAGGAGGGCGGCCTGCGGGTGGTAACCGCCAGCCACCCGCACTTCTATGGCGCGATGGCCGAGTGGGCGCACGCCTTCGACGCGGAGGTGCTAGTGCCGGAGGCGGACGCCGCCTGGGTGACGCGCCCGGACCCAGCCATCCGCACCTGGGCCGGGCGCGAGGTGGTGCTCCCCGGCGTGACGCTGGTGCAGTGCGGTGGGCACTTTCCCGGCAGCGCGGTGGTGCACTGGGCCGCCGGTGCGAACGGCGCCGGCGCCCTGCTGACCGGAGACACGATCTTCGTCACCCCCGGTGAGGACCGGCTGACGTTCGTCTGGAGCGCGCCGAACCGGTTGCCGCTGCCGGAGCCGAGCATCCGGGGCATTCTCGACGCGGTACGGCCGTTCCCGTTCGACCGCATCTACGGTGGCTGGCAGCCCACCATCGATACGGGCGCCCAGCAGGCGCTGGAGGCCTCGGCCGAGCGCTACATCCAGTTCCTGCGCGGCGAAGCCCCGTAACGGCGGGAGGATGGCCACGGGGGCCGGCCACCCTCCCGCCGGGCTTTTACTCGCTGTTGAGCGCGGCCAGTTCCTCCTGCACCCGC
>DASXJM010000037.1:0-1557 GCA_036497405.1 Streptosporangiaceae bacterium
CCCGCGCCACCGGTCGCGTCCAGGAACACCTGCCGGAACCCGGTGTCCCTCGACGACGCGATCCCGTCGGCCGGGACCCCCCGCGACGCGACCAGGGCCTGCTTGCCCGGGGACGCGGTAGCCAGGACCCGCGCCCCGGCCAGGGCGGCCAGCGCACACGCCGCCATCCCGACCCCGCCAGCGGCAGCGTGGATCACCACCGTGTCAGCAGCCGTGATACGGGCCAGGTCATGCAAGGCATACCAGGCCGTCGCATAGGCGACCGGCACCGCCGCGGCCTGCGCGAACGACCAGCCCGCCGGGACCGGCACCACCAGCCGGGCATCGGTGACGGTGACCGGCCCGAACCCGCCGGAGGCCAAACCCAGCACCCGGTCCCCAGGCACCAGCCCGGTCACACCCGGGCCGGTCCCGGTAATGACCCCGGCGATCTCACTGCCCATCACCGCATCGCCGGGATACACACCCAAGGCGATCAGCACATCCCGGAAGTTCACCCCCGCAGCCCGCACCGCCACCCGCACCTGACCGGCCCCCAGCGGGCCCGGCCCAGCGCCCGGATCCGGGACGGCGGCCAGCTCATCCAGGCTTCCCGAGCTGGCCGGCTCCAGCCGCCACCAGCCCTCACCATCGGGGATCGAAAGGCCTAGCTGCGGGCGGGCCAGCCGCCGCGCCAGCACCCGCCCAGCCCGGACCGCGACCTCCGGCTCATCCCCGCCCGCCACCACCCGCGCCAGCGCCACCACCGCAGCCGCATCCAGCCCCCCGGCCGCAGGCAGATCCGCCAGAACCAGCCGGCCCGGATGCTCAGCCTGCGCCGACCGCACCAGGCCCCGCACCCCCGCCACCACCACATCCGTGACCTCATCCCCAAGCCCGGCAGCCACCGCCCCCCGGGTCACGACCACCAGCCGCGCCCCACCCAGACCATCAGCAGCCAGCCACTCCTGCACCAGCCCCAGACCACCCGCCACCACCTCAGCCACGCCCCCGCCGGCCGCGTCCCCGCGGCCCGGCCCGGCCCCCGCGACTTCGGCGACCACCACCTCCGGGACCAGCTCACCGGCCGTCACCGCAGCCGTCAGCCCGGCCACATCCGGGAACCGGCTCACCGCGACCCCGGCCGCGGCCAGCTCAGCGGCCAGGCCCGGCTCGCCCGGGCCCAGCACCACCCAGCGGCGCCCGTTCGTTCCGTCCGGTGTGCCCGCCGCGGTCTCAGCGGTCAGGGGGACCCATTCCTCGGTGAACAGGGCATCGGGCACCCTCGCGCCCGGCCCTGCGGCGGTCAGGCCGCCGACCGGGACCGGGCGGGTAATCAGCTGCCCCACCGAGACCACCGGCATCCCGGCCCCATCGGCGGCCACCAGCGACAGCCCTCCGGTGGTTCCGGCCTGGACCCGGACCCGCAGCAGCGACGCCCCGGCCGCCTGCAGGCGCACCCCGGACCAGGCAAACGGCAGCCGGACCTCAGGCCCGTCACCGGCCCGGTCATCGGGAGCCTGGTCGCCTGCTCCGTTCAGCAGGGTCGCGGCGTGCAGGGCCGCGTCCAGCAGGGCT
>DASXJM010000038.1:0-1820 GCA_036497405.1 Streptosporangiaceae bacterium
CCGAGCCAGACCGGGATCGGCCGCTGCACCGGCAGCGGGGCCAGCCCGGCCCCCTTGATGTGGTCGAACTGGCCGTCGAAGGTCACCGACTCCTGCGTCCACAGGTCCCGCAGCAGGCCGATCTGCTCGTCCAGGCGACGGCCGCGGGTGCGGAACTCCTGGCCCAGGGCCTCGTACTCGACCTGGTTCCAGCCGATGCCGAGGCCGAGCCGGAACCGGCCCGCGGCCAGCAGGTCGACCTCGGCGGCCTGCTTGGCCAGCAGGGCGGTCTGCCGCTGGGGCGCGATGATGATGCCGGTGACGAACTCCAGCGAGGTCAGCGCGGCCAGGTAGCCGAACATCACGAACGGCTCGTGGAACGTGGTGTGCAGGTCGTACGGCCCGTCCCAGCCGGGGTAGGCGGCGGGGTCGGCCCCGACCACGTGGTCGTAGGCCAGCACGTGGGTGAAGCCGAGCTCGGCCACCCCCTGGCCGTAAGCACGCACGGCGCCCACGTCGCCACCCAGCTCGGTCTGGGGAAACACCACTCCGATGCGCATGGCTCCTACGCTATCGAAGCGTCCGTCAGCGGAGCAGGCTGAGGTTGATCGAGTTGGCCATGGCCTGGTAGCCGGCGTCGCTGCCGTGCAGGCCGTCGCTGGTGTCGACCGGGTTCATGTTGTTCGGCAGCAGGGGGTCGGCGACCGCGCGGTCGAAGTCGGCCACCCCGTCGAAGGCGTGGCTGGTCCGGATCCAGCGGTTGAGGGCGGCCCACTTGGCCTGCCCGTCCCGGGTCCAGAACCAGGAACTCTGGTACGGGGTCAGCGTGGCGCCGATGATCTTGATGCCGTGCGAGTGGGCCATGGCGATCATCTTCTTGAACCCGCCGATCAGCTGCTTCGCGCTGACGTTGGTGTTGGGCGCCTCGCAGCCGATGTCGGCGGCCAGGCTGTAGCCGATGTCGTTGATGCCCTCGAGCACGATGACCGCCCGCACGCCGGGCTGGTCGAGCACGTCCCGGCTGAACCGGGCCACCGCGCTGGGCCCGTAACAGACCGAGGGGTTCAGCACCCGGTTGCCGCCGATACCCTCGTCGATCACGCCCGGGGCCCGGTGGCCGTAGCGGGCGATCAGCCGGCGGGCCAGGAAGTCGGGCCAGCGGTCGTTGAGACCGGAGGTAGAGCCGATGCCGTCGGTGATCGAGTCGCCCAGGGCCACCACCGTGCCGGCCTGCTTGTCGGCGCCGAGCACCTCCACCCCGTCCAGGAAATACCAGGACGAGTCGCGGATGCTGAAGGCCTTGTCGCTGGCGTCGCCGACGTGGTCCCCGGCGGCCAGGTAGTTGGTCTGCATGGCGAAGTAGTGGTACGTGGCCGACCCGGTGGCCTGCGGGACGTAGATGCTGACGGCCAGGTCCTGCAGTGGTTCCACGGTCATGGGGACCGCGTCGCTGACCATTTCCTCCCCGGCCGGGATCGTCACCGACCGGCTGCCGCCGAACGTGACCGGGTAGGCCGAGGTGCTCAGGTTGCCGTCGCTGGCCACCGCGCCCACGCTGGCCGCGCCGATGCGCAGGGGCCGCTTCCCGTACAGGTTGCTGAGCCGGATGCGGACCTGCTGACCGCCGATGCTGGTGAAGATGATGTTGCGGATGGTCTGGTCGCGGAACCCGTCGTTGGCCCGGTTGGCGGTCATGTGGGCCGGGTCGGTGGGGGCGGTGGCCCAGGTCTCGACCCAGCCGGAACTGCTGGCCGAGGCGACCGTGGGCGGCTTCGGGGTCAGGCCCACCACCGCGCCGGCGGCCAGGGCGGCCGCGGCCAGCGCGAGAGCGACGTACCGCA
>DASXJM010000039.1:0-8300 GCA_036497405.1 Streptosporangiaceae bacterium
CGCAGCCGTTCATCGAGTTCGTCGCGGTCCGAGCGCTGCCCGCAGGACAGGCAGAGCACCTGGTCCAGCCGCCCGTGCAGCTCGATGACCTGCCGCGCGCCCGCCGTGGTGTGCAGCCCGTCCACGTTCTGGGTGATGATCCCGGACACCAGCCCGTGCTGCTGGAGCGCGGCCACCGCGCGGTGCCCGGCGTTCGGGGCGGCCCGGGCCACGTGCCGCCAGCCGACGTGGCTGCGGGCCCAGTAACGCTGCCGGGCCGCGGGACCACCCACGAACGTCTGGTAGGTCATGGGGTCGGCTCGCCGGGCCCGGCCGGTCGGCCCCCGGTAGTCCGGGATGCCCGATTCGGTCGACAGGCCGGCGCCACTCAAGATGACGACGCTGCCGTCCCCGACGAGTTCTTTCATCACATCGAAGGTCGCGGGCGAGGCTTCCGGCCCGCCCGCCGGCGTCGCAGGACCCGGAGCGCCCTCGGCTAGCTGCGTCACCAGCCCATACTATTTGGCCTCACTTACTGGGCTCGGGCACCTTGCAGTCGACCTTGGGGTTGACGCCCACGTAGTTGAGCGGGCCAGCCAGGATCGTCACGATGATCGTGGTCGCCTTCGTGCAACTGCCGATGGTGCCGTTGTAGTAGCCCCGCTGCCCGGCGGCGATGGCGCCGATAACGAGCCAGATAATGAGGATCACAGATCCGATGCGCATTGTTGACCTCCGCCACCAGTGATGGCATTTATGCAGGACGAATGGCCTGAAGTTGTCGTTTCGCAATGCATTCGTAGCCGAATGTGCGCCCTGGTTGTCGCAGTTGACAGGCGAATCGGCAGCATCGCCGGTCGCTCCGGGGTGCCCATCACGGCGGCTTCTTACCCGGCAAACGCCTACTTATCCGGCGCCGCGATAACGGTTTAGGCCGAAACGCGAAACGGTAACGTGATCGGGTGCCACCCGCCCGGAACGGTTCCTACCGCGGCCTGGACCTGGACGCCGCCCGGTCCCGCACCGTGCCCGACGTGCTGCCGCCGCCGGGGGCGCCGTTCCACGTGCTGTTCTGCGGCATCAACCCCGGCCTCTACTCGGCCGCCACCGGCTGGCACTTCGCTCGCCCCGGCAACCGGTTCTGGCCCGCCCTGCACGGCGCGGGCTTCACGCCCCGCCGCCTGGAGCCCCACGAGCAGCAGCAGCTGGCCGGCTACGGGCTCGGCATCACCAACCTGGCCCCCCGGGCCACCGCGCAAGCCTCCGAGCTCAGCCCGGCCGAACTGCGGGCCGGTGGCGTCCGCCTGGCCGCGCTGGTCGCCGAGCGCCGCCCCAGCTGGGTCGCCATCGCGGGCGTGACCGCCTACCGGCAATCCTTCGATATGAAAAAGGCCCAGATTGGACCGCAGGCCGAAACCATCGGCGGGACCCCACTGTGGGTCGTGCCCAATCCCAGCGGGCTGAACGCGCACTGGCCGCTGCCTGCGATCATCGAGGAATTCCGGCGGCTGCACGCGGTGGCCATAAACGTCATAACATGACCTGGACGTCGTTATAGGGGGAAGGAACCGCGTGACGGACAGTTCGTCGGGCGGCCAGCCCTGGGACCATGAACCGCCGCTGCCGTCCCGTCGTGATTTTGACACCACGGTGGCGCATCCGGCGCGGGTCTGGGACTACTGGCTGGGCGGCAAGGACAACTTCGCCGCCGACCGGGAGGCCGGGGAGCGGGTCATCGAGGCCATGCCCAGCATGGACGCGGCCGCCCGGGCCGGCCGGGCGTTCCTGGCCGCGGCCGTGCACTACCTGGCCGCGGGCATGGGCGTGCGCCAGTTCCTGGACATCGGGACCGGGCTGCCCACCGCCAGCAACACCCACGAGGTGGCCCAGCAGGTCGGGCCGGAGTCGCGCGTGGTCTACGTGGACAACGACCCGATCGTGCTCACCCACGCCCGGGCCCTGCTCACCAGCGACGCCCGCGGGGCCACCGCCTACGTCGACGCCGACCTGCGCGACCCCGGCAAGATCCTGGCCGAGGCCCGTACCGTGCTGGACTTCAGCCAGCCGATCGCTCTCATGCTGCTGCACATCCTGCATTTCGTCCCGGACCGCGACGACCCCTACGGCGTCGTGGCCAAGCTGATGGAGGCGATGGCGCCCGGCAGCTACCTGGTGCTGGCCCACACCACCGCCGACCTGGGCACCCCGGGCCTGCGCGAGGCGGCCGAGCGCTACAACCAGAGTTCCGCGGTCAGCGTCACCCTGCGGTCCAAGGCCGAGGTGTCCCGGTTCTTCGACGGCCTGGACCTGGTTGAGCCGGGCATCACCCCGGTCGGCGTGTGGCGTCCCGGCCCCATGGACGACGTTCCCAGCCAGGGTCTGTCCACCTGGACCGCGGTCGGCCGGAAGCCCGGACCGTGACCACTCCGCCGCCGCCGCTTCCGTCCCGGCGTGACTTCGACACCACCGTGGCCCACCCGGCCCGGGTCTGGGACTACTGGCTGGGCGGCAAGGACAACTTCGCCGCCGACCGCGAGGCGGGCGAGCGCGTGCTCGAGGCCATGCCGGCCATTGCTCCCATGGCCCGGGCGGGCCGGACCTTCCTGGCCGCCGCCGTGCACTACCTGGCGGCCGGCATGGGGATCCGGCAGTACCTGGACATCGGGACCGGGCTGCCCACCGCCAACAACACCCACGAGGTGGCCCAGAAGGCCGGGCCCGAGTCGCGGATCGTGTACGTCGACAACGACCCGATCGTGCTCACCCACGCCCGGGCCCTGCTCACCAGCGACGCCCGCGGGGCCACCGCTTACGTCGACGCCGACCTGCGCGACACCGGCAAGATCCTGGCCGGAGCGGCCAGCACCCTGGACTTCAGCCAGCCCATGGCCCTGATGCTGCTGCACATCCTGCACTTCATCCCGGACAGCGACGATCCGTGGCGGGTCGTGGCTGAGCTCCTGGAGCCGCTGGCGTCCGGCAGCTACCTGGTCGTGTCGCACGCGTCCAGCGACATCACGGCCAGCGGGCTGTCCGACGCGACCAAGCGCTACAACCAGTCCTCGGTGGTGTCCATCCACGGGCGGTCCCAGGCCGAGGTGGCCCGGTTCTTCGACGGGCTGGAGATCGAAGAACCCGGCGTCGTCCCGCTCGGCCTGTGGCGGCCCGGCCCCCTGGACGACCCGGGCGCCCGCGGCCTGGCCACCTGGACCGCGGTCGGCCGCAAGCCTTAGCTCGGGCCCCGCTCCCGCTGGGGGTCATGGATTAAACCGGCCGGGGGTCCCTGCCCGCTCGGCACCCGGGCCTGGCTGGGCACCGTGGCCGGCGTCGCCCGCCGGTCCACTGAAACCCGTTCCGTCGCCTCACCGGCCCCGGGGATCACGGGATGGCGGGGACGGCTGGACTCGCGCACGACCAGGCTGCAGGGCAGTAGCTGCACGCCCGCGCTCGGCCGGCCTTCGATCGCGGCCAGCAGCCGCTCGCCGGCCGCCCGCCCCAGCTCCCGCAGGTTCATGTCCACCGTGGTCAGCGGGGGACGGGAGGCGACCGCGATGACCTCCCAGTTGTCGAAGCCGACCACGGCCACGTCGTCCGGGACCCGTCGGCCCGCCTCGCGCAGGCCGTCGGCCACCCCACGGGCGATCTGGTCGTTACCGCAGAAGATCGCGTCCAGGTGGGCCTCGGACCGCAGCAGCACGTCGGTGGCCTGGCGGCCCCACTCCTCGGTCCACTCGCCGAACAGCGGTTCGCCCCCGGCCAGCTCCAGGCCCGCGGTGGCCAGCGCCTTCTCCGCCCCCGCGGCCCGCAGCACCGCGGCCTTGAACCGCCGGGGCCCGGTCACATGCCCGATGCTGGTCCGGCCGGTGCTGAGCAGGTGGTGCACGGCCAGCGCGCCGCCCTGCTCGTCGTCGGGGATCAGCGACAGGTCGCCGGGATCGGTCGAGTGGGTCATCGCGTACACCACCGGCACCGGCAGGCCGCGGCCGATCGGGTCCCTCGGGTCCTGCCGCCGGCCGGTGACGATGATCCCGTCCACCCGGCGTTCCAGCAGGGTGCGCAGGTAGTGCTGCTCCCGGATCTGGTCGTCCCGGCTGTCGCACAGGAACACCGAGATGCGGCCCGGGCCGAGCGCGTCCTCAGCGCCCTGCATGACCGGGATGCTGAACCGGCCGAAGCTGTCGGTGGTGATCAGGCCCACGGTGAAGCTGCGCCCGGTCAGCAGGCCCCGGGCCAGGGCGTTGGGCTGGTAACCGAGCCGCTCCGCGGCCTGACGCACTCGATCGGCGGTGTCGGCGCTGATGCCGCCGCGGCCGTTGAGCGCTTTGGATGCCGTGCCGGGGGAGACGCCTGCGAGGCGGGCCACGTCCGTGATCGTCACCGGGCTTCGGCTGATGGGGCTCGCGGCCGCCTCCCCTCGTCGGGCGAACCCGGACCGGGTGGTCCCGGCCGGGCAGAGCCCCGATCGGGGGCCCCGATCGGGTCAACGTTGTCGATCGCGTCGGCGTGGTCCGGTAAGAGCCAGGATCCGGCCGGAGCGTCATTTCCGATCAACATCGCTCCGGCCGGGACAGCGGCCCAGGCCGAGGCGACATTGCCAGGAGTATAGGTGGCATTTATGCGAAAAGCTATGAGATCCCTGTTTCTGACTACTCTCCGAAGTCACCCTACTACCACGCCACTCAGGCGAAAAATGCCTGGATGTCTTGACCCTCAGATCGCCGAGCTCTAGAGTCGCGCTTACGAAAACCTTTGCGTTACATGTAACTCATCCGTTACCAAAACCCTGCGCGCGACGTCTCACTGGGGAGGCCTTTTCCGAATGGGTGTGTTCACGCAAAGCGGTTCGGCACTGGAGTGGCGGGGTGGGCACGAGACCGTGCGCCTCGAGCCCTGGGGCGCGAACAGCCTGCGGGTACGGGGCACGGTGTGGCGAGCCATCGCCGATGATCTCCCTGGTGCGCTGGAGACCCCGGACACCAGCACGGCCGGACAGGTCGAGATCGCAGCCGAGCACGCCCGGATCACCAACGGCGACCTCACCGCCGAAGTCTCCGCCTCCGGCCAGATCGCCTACTTCGGGGCGGACGGCCGCGAGCTGCTGTCCGAGGTGACTCCCCACTTCACCGGCCCGCCCATGCGGCGCTACCGGGCCAACGGCGGCGGCACCCATCACTTCGAGCTGCTGTTCAACGCCCACGACGACGAGCGCTTCTACGGCCTGGGCCAGCACCAGCACGGCCGGCTGAACCAGAAGGGCGCCGTCGTCGAGCTGATCCAGCGCAACACCGAGGTGTCGATCCCGTTCCTGGTCTCCAACCGCGGCTACGGCCTGCTGTGGAACCACCCCGGCGTCGGCCGGGTCGAGCTGGGCACCACCGCCACCCGCTGGGTGTCCGAGGCCACCCGCCAGTGGGACTACTGGATCACCGCCGCCCCCGAGCCCGCCCAGATCATGCGCCAGTACGGCGACGCGGCCGGCCGGACGCCGCTGATGCCCGACTGGGCCACCGGGTTCTGGCAGTGCAAGCTCCGCTACAAGACCCAGGACGAACTGCTCGGCATCGCCCGCGAGTACAAAGAGCGCGGGCTGCCGCTGTCGGTCATCGTGATCGACTACTTCCACTGGACCCTGCAGGGGGAGTGGAAGTTCGAGCCCAGCGAGTGGCCCGACCCGGCCGGGATGGTCAAGGAACTGGAGCAGCTCGGGATCAAGCTGATGGTCTCGATCTGGCCCAACGTCAACCCGGCGAGCGAGAACTACGCCGAGATGAAGGACCGCGGCCTGCTGGTCGAGAGCGAGCACGGCCTCGACTTCCAGCTCGCGTTCTGGGAGCGGGACTCGCCGGTCAAGGTGCCGATGACGTTCTACGACCCGACCAACCCCGAGGCCCGGGACTACATCTGGTCCAAGGTCAAGCAGAACTACTACGACTACGGCATCCGCACCTGGTGGCTGGACGCCTGCGAGCCGGAACTGGTCCCCGAAGCCCCGGAGAACCTGCGCTACCACCTGGGCCCGGGCCTGGAGACCACCAACATCTACCCGATGCTGCACGCCCGGGGCTTCTACGAGCACATGAAGGCCGAGGGCGAGACCGAGATCCTCAGCCTGATCCGGTCGGCCTGGGCCGGCAGCCAGCGCTACGGCGCGCTGGTCTGGTCGGGTGACATCGAGTCGACCTTCGACGACCTGCGCCGCCAGATCCCCGCGGGCCTGAACATCGGCCTGTCCGGCATCCCCTGGTGGACCACGGACATCGGCGGGTTCAAGAACGGCAACATCAACGACCCCACGTTCCGCGAGCTGATCGTGCGCTGGTTCCAGTTCGGCGTGTTCTGCCCGGTGTTCCGGCTGCACGGCATCCGCCAGCCCGGCACGATGATCGGCGCCCAGCAGACCGGCGCCGACAACGAGGTCTGGAGCTTCGGCGACGAGCAGTACGAGATCATCAGCCGCCTGCTCTTCCTGCGCGAACGGCTCCGGCCCTACGTGCAGGACCAGATGCGGGCCACGCACGAGACCGGAGTGCCGCCCATGCGGCCGCTGTTCGTGGACCACCCCGACGACCCCACCAGCTGGGAAATCGAGGACCAGTACCTGTTCGGCCCGGACGTCCTGGTCGCCCCGGTCTACACCGAGGGGGCCCGGGAACGAAGGGTCTGGCTGCCACCCGGCACCACCTGGGTGAACGCCTGGTCGCGGACCGAGCACGAGGGCGGCCAGTGGGTGGACGCGCCCGCCCCGCTCGACACCATCCCGGTCTACGTGCGGCAGGGCGGCGCGGTGGCGCCGTTCGGGCCGCTCGCCGACCTCGAGCCGGCAGGGGAGTGACCTGACGTGGCCAGAACCGAGGCGCTCACCCGCCCAGGGCGCCGGTCCCACCGCCTGAAGCCGGACCGGGGTGTCACCGAAGTCAGCCGGGCCAAGGCCTGGGCCCGCTGGGCCCGGATGGCCTTCCTGGTGCCCGCGGTCCTCTACGTGCTGTTCGCGTTCGTCATCCCGATCGTCTACAACCTGATCCTGAGCTTCGAGCAGACCTCGCCGGCCACGATCAGCAGCCTGTTCGCCCCGTTCGCCGGCATCCAGAACTACAAGATCACGCTGGAACAGGCCACCACCCAGAGCGCGATCATCCGGACGTTCAGCTTCACCATCCTGTCGCTGCTGCTCCAGTTCGTGATTGGCTTCAGCCTGGCCCTGATGTTCAACCTGAAGTTCCCGCTGCGGAAGTTCGCCCGGTCGCTGATCATCGTCCCGTGGCTGCTGCCCCTGCTGATCACCGGCTTCATCTTCCAGTTCCTGCTGCAGGCCGAGGCCGGAGCGGTCAACCAGATCCTGGGTGACATCGGCCTGATCAGCCACCCCATCGGCTTCCTGACCTCGCCGGGCTGGGCCTACATCGCGATCCTCATCGCCAACGTGTGGATCGGCATCCCGTTCTTCACGGTGCTGCTGTTCAGCGCGCTGCAGGACGTGCCGATCGAGTTGCAGGAAGCAGCCATGCTGGACGGCGCGAACAGCTGGCAACGGCTGTTCAAGGTCACGCTGCCGATCATCCGCCCGATCATCGAGGTCGTGTTCGTGCTCGGGTTCGTGTTCACGATCAAGGTCTTCGATGTGGTGATCGGGCTGACCCAGGGCGGTCCGGCCAACTCCACCCAGCTCCTGGCCACCTGGGGCTACAACCTGTCGTTCCAGCAGTTCGAGTACGGCCAGGGCGCGGCCCTGAACACGATCCTGCTCCTCATCGCGTTGGTCGCGGCACCTATCTACATCCGGCTCAACCGAGACTCCCTGCGGAGGGCATGACATGACCCGGCAGCGTCCGCTGACCACCGTGCTGGCTGCGCTCGGCGCGCTCGTCGCACTGGTCATCCTGCTGTTCCCGCTGTACGCGGTGATCATCGGGTCCCTGGAGAACAACAGCCAGTTGCTGGGCACGCACTACAACTTCCTGCCGCCCACGCCGTCGTTCGCCAACTACAGCACGGTCTTCCATTCCCAGGGCGGCCACATCGTCAGCACGCTCATCATCGGCATCTTCACCGCTCTGCTGACGCTGGCCATCTCGGTGCCCGCCGCGCACGCGCTGGCCCGGTACCGGTTCCGGGTCACGGCGATAGTGGTCGGCGCCATGCTGATCGCGCAGATCCTGCCCGCGATCGTCATCGCCAACTCGCTGTTCCTCATCTACCACAAGCTTGGTCTGCTGAACTCCTACCCGGGCCTGGTCATCGCCGACGCCAGCTACGGCGTCCCGTTCAGCATCCTGGTCCTGCGGGCCTTCATGCTCGGCCTGCCCAACGACGTCCTGCAGGCC